>JBEKFT010000027.1:0-12832 GCA_050013175.1 Verrucomicrobiota bacterium | reverse complement strand
GAGGTCGGACGCCTGTTTCCATTCTGTCCGCCGGGTCGCCGGACGGCACAGGCCGGTGGCCCATGCCACCCATTCCAAGGTTTCCAACCCGAGGCAAAGCCATCCGTGGCACCCGTCGCAGTGCCTCCACCCCACCGTGAGCGCCCTCATCAAGCTCTCCTGGCCTGCGACCCTCGACTATTGGGAAATCCCCGTCCTGTTCGAGGACGATCACCTGCTGGCGCTCGACAAACCGGGCGGATTGCCGACGTCTCCCGATCGCTGCGATCCGCAGCAACCCAACCTGATGAAGCTGCTGCACTCCGGCATCACCGAACGCGCCTCGTGGGCGCAGCAACGACGGCTGGAGTATCTGATGAACGGCCATCGCCTGGATGCCGAAACGAGCGGAGTCCTTTTGCTTGTGAAAACAAAACCCGCGCTTGTCGCACTGGCCAATCTGTTCGGCTCGGAAAAGCCCATCCATCACTACGTCGCGCTGGCCCGGGGATCGCCACGGGAGGAACGCATCGAGATCAACGTGGGAATTGGGCCGGATCCGGTCAGAATGGGCCTGATGCGGGTGGATTCAAGGCTCGGCAAACGATCGCGAACATCGGTCCGGGTGGCCGAACGGTTCCCAGGCTATGCGCTGCTGCACTGTGAGCCGCAGCCCTGTCGGACGCATCAGATCCGGGTTCACCTGCGGCACGCGGGTTTGCCCCTCGTTGGAGATCCCCTGTACGGCGGGCCTCCGCTGTTCCTGTCGCAGCTCAAGCGCGACTATCACGCGAAAAAGAACCGGCCCGAACGGCCGCTGATGGGGCGGGTCGCCCTCCATGCCGAGGAACTGCGTCTGCCGCATCCGGTCACGGGCGAAACGCTCGTCGTCACCGCGCCATGGCCGAAGGATTTGACGGTGGCGGTGAAGTATTTGCGGAGGTTCGGCGGGAACCAGGTGGGTTGAAGCCGGCACCGCAGCCGGTTCAGGCCACCGCCCACTTCAAAACCGCCTTTTGCACGTGCAACCGGTTTTCCGCCTGGTCGAAGATGGTTTGTGCATTGGCCTCGAATGTTTCCTCGTCGATCTCCTTGCCCCGATACGCCGGCAGACAATGCATCACCAGCGCGTCCGGCTTGGCGAGTTTCACGAGGGCCCGGTTGATTTGATAGCCCGCGAGCGCCGTGAGCCGCTCCGGCCCGCCCGCCGCATCAGTTCGGGGGAGGGTTGAAACGCGGCGGGAGAGGCGATCCGCAGTTCGAACCCCAGCTTCGCAGCCGCGAAGATCCAGGAGTTGGCCACGTTGCAGGCCCCATCCCCGAGGAAGGCAACGACCTTGCCCCGGATCGGTCCGCGCTTTTCCTGGCAGGTGAAAACATCGGCCAGAATCTGGCACGGATGCTCCTGATCCGTCAGGGCGTTGAGCGTCGGGATGCCCGAGTAATGGGCGAACTCCTCGACATCGCTTTGTGCAAACGTGCGGATGACCGCGCCGTGAATCATCCGGCCGAGAACGCGCGCGGTGTCCTGGATCGGCTCGCCGCGGCCCAATTGAATCTCGCCGGCGTTCAGGAACATGACCTGGCCGCCAAATTCGCGAATCCCCACCTCGAAGGATACGCGCGTTCGCGTGGACGATTTGGAAAAGATGAGAGCCCAAACCTGGCCGGCCAGCGGCTGCGTGGGATGATGTCCCCGCTCCTTCTTGATCGCGCTCGCATCCGCCAGGATCTGGCCGATGTCCTCGCGGGACAATTTTTCGATGCTCAGCAGGTTTTTCATGCTGCAGAAACGGACAGTTTGCCCGTTCCGGATGAAATTAACCAGCTAATTTTGAGGCAACCGATCCGATGATTTTCAGGCCTTCTTCCGCCTCGCCAGCCCGCAGGTTCAGGGCCGGCAGGAGCCTCAGCACCTGCGCGCCCGCGGGAATGGTCAGCAAACCGGCGGTGTGAAGGAGGTCCACGAAGCGGATCGCCTGGGTCCGGTGGCTTTGGCCGGGCAGCCTCGGGATGTTCGGGGCGAGTTCGACGCCGATCATCAAACCCAGCCCGCGCACCGATTGGATGATGGCCGGATGCCGCCGGCTCAACTCCTCCAGGCCGCTTTTCAAAAACTCGCCCATGTTCCTCGCGTTCCCGGCCAGGTTCTCGCTCCGGACAACCTCGAGGATTTTCAGGGCCACCGCGCAACCCAGCGGCGTGCCTCCAAACGTGGTGGCGTGCGTGCCCGCACCCAGAACGTCGGCATATGGCGCGCGCACCCAGAACGCGCCGATAGGAAAGCCGCCGCCGAGGGATTTGGCCATCGAGACGGCGTCCGGAAGAAAACCCGTGGCTTCCACAGCCGCCAGGTTCCGGCCCGCCGCGGAGGGCGAAACGGAAGCCCCCTCCCCCGGGCCGGCGCTACTTTCCAGAATCCGCTGAAAGGATTGGAACCGTCCTGTCCGGAAATGCCCGTCCTGGACGCCGTCCATAAGCAGAAGCAGTTTTTTCTCGTCGCACAACCGGCGCAAGCCCAGCAGATAGTCGGGCCGGGCGAGCGTGACGCCGCCTTCGCCCTGGATGCCTTCGATCAGCACGGCGATGGTGGCGGGCGAGAGGGCGTCGCGCACGGCTTCGAGATCGTTGTACGGCACGTGACGGAAGCCCTGGACCGCGGGTTCGAACCCCTTCTTCACCTTCTCCTGGCCGGTGGCGGCGATGCCGGCGAGGGTCCGGCCGTGAAAGGAGTTGAGGGCCGTGATGATTTCGAAACGGCCGTCGTCGTGGCCGACCTTGCGGGCGAGTTTGAACAAGCCTTCGTTCGCCTCGGCGCCGCTGTTGCAGAAAAAGCATTTGCCCGGGCCGAGGAGATTCACCAGGGCCTCGGCCAGGCGTCCCTGCGGTTCATGGTAGTAGAGGTTCGAAACATGAACCAGCTTGCGCGATTGTTCGACGAGCGCCTCGGTGATGGCCGGATGCGCGTGGCCGAGCGCGGTCACGGCGATGCCGCCGCCGAAGTCGAGGTAGCGCCTGCCCGCGACGTCGAACACGTGGCTGCCGGAGCCGTGACTGAGCGCGATTTCAAAGCGCGCGTAACTCGGCACGACATGTTTCTGAAACAGGGCCTGCACGGCCGCGGCGTCGTTGCGGATGACCGGCGGAGGGGATGGGATGATTTCTTTCACGGACTTGTGATGTTGGGGTTGCTACAGGACGATCTCCGTCCCGATGCCTTCGTCGGTAAAAATCTCGAGCAACACGGCGTGCGGCACCCGGCCGTCCACGAATGAAACTTTTTCCACGCCGGATTGGATGGCGGCCACGGCGCCGTCCACTTTGGGAATCATCCCCTCGTCCACCACGCCCTTTTTCTTCAGACCGGGCACCTCGCGGGTTTTGAGATGAGGAATGACGGAGTCAGGATTGTTCGGATCGCGCAGCAGCCCGGGAACGTCGCTCATGAAAACGAGCCGCCTCGCCTTCAGCGCGATGGAGGCCTGCGCCGCGGCGACGTCGGCGTTGCAGTTGTAAATATGTCCGTCCTCGCCGCGGGCCGTCGGACTGATGACCGGGGTGATGCCCCGCTCGATGCACTCGAGCAGCGGCGCCGTGTTCACCTCGATCACCTCGCCCACGAATCCGATGTCGAGCGGACTGCCGTCTGCGCCGGGCAGTTGGATCTTGCGGCACTTGAAAATGTCCGGACCGGCGAACCCTTTTGCGGCGCCGCCAAAGGACTTGATGGCCGAGACCACGGTGGGATTGATCTCGCGCGACAGGATCTGGTCCACAATGTTGATCGCGGCATGGTCGGTAACGCGCTGGCCTTGAACGAACCGGGCCTCGAGGCCGGCCTTCTCCATGGCCCGCGTGATGGCCTTGCCACCGCCATGGACGACGACAGGGTTGATTTCGACCGCTTCAAGAAAAACGATGTCGCGCGCGACACCGTCCCGGACTTCCGGGTCGGACGAATCCATGAAGGAGCCGCCATACTTGACGACGAAGGTGGCGCCGCTGAAATTCTGGATATACGGCAGCGCCTCCAGCAAGGTCGTGGCTTTGGCGATCAGGTTTTGCATCTGGACGGAATGAAGCGCAGCTTCGATCGGTGGCTCAAGCCCAAATTATGTATTGCCGTCCCGCGAAGCCACAGGGTCTTTCGGCCCTTGCGACTTATTTTGCCGGATTGGCTCCTTTCGTCGTCAGGCGGATCGAGTAAAGGCTTTTGCTGGCCGCCAGGAACAAAGTCTGTTTGTCCCGGCCGCCGAAACACAGATTGCCCACCCACGGTTCCGGCACTTCGATGCGGTCGATTTGCCGGCCGGTTTTGTCGAACACGAACACGCCGTGGCCCGTCAGGTAGAGGTTTCCGTCGGTGTCCACCGTCATCCCGTCCGAACCCATCGCGCAAGCAAGCCGTTTTCCGGCCAGGGCGCCGTCGGGTTGAATCTTGTAGGCATAGGTCC
This sequence comes from Verrucomicrobiota bacterium, assembly GCA_050013175.1. GTDB lineage: Bacteria > Verrucomicrobiota > Verrucomicrobiia > Limisphaerales > BOG-1460 > BOG-1460. The sequence goes on along the minus strand of JBEKFT010000027.1, from coordinate 8,399 downwards.
GGTCCGTGCCGATGTCCGCCACGAAGAGCGTTTTTCCATCCGGCGTTCCGACGATCCCGTTGGGTTTCACCAGATCGGAGGTGACGCGCTTGAGGGCTTTGTGGCCGGCCGGCAGGAAGTACACCTGCTCGGTGTTCTGGGGCCGGCGGTCATAGGTCCACCAGGCTCGTTTGTAAAACGGATCGGTGATGTAGAGGCCGCCGCCGGGTACCGACCAGACGTCGTTCGGCCCGTTCAGGGGTTTACCCTTGAATTCATGCGCCAGCACAGTGTGCGTCCCGTCAGGAGAGATGGACCACAATTCGGTCTTTTCATCGGCGCAGGCGAGCAGGTTTCCGGCGGCGTCGAAATACATGCCGTTGGCGCGTCCGGCGGGTTGCAGGAAGGTGCTGAACCTGCCTTCGACGCTCCATTTCAGGATGCGGTTGTTGGGCTGGTCGGTGAAGAAGACGTTGCCGTGCGCGTCACACGTGGCGCCTTCTGCAAATCCAAAGTCACCCGCCAGTTTCTGCAGTTTCGCGCCGGGCGCAATGACGCCGGGCGGGGAGCCGGCGGGCTGTCCGGATGCGGTTGAGATAATTCCACTCATGATGACGAGGATGGCGTTGGTGTTGAAGGCGTTCATCGTTCGACCTGATTAACAAAAAAACACGGCGAATGGAAAGGAAAGAAATGAATGGCCGACGGCGCCAGGCACATCCTGGCGCTGCTTCAGATCACAAACAGGTCGGAGCGTGAGGCTTGCAGTCTGCGTGAAAAACTGCAATGCGTGGCATTGGGCCACTGGCCTGTCCCGTCCGGCGCCCCCCCGTTCCATCCACTCCGGAACCGGATTAACCGCCGAGTGAGGTTGGATCGGTCACGTCGCCCTTGTTGAATTGGACGTATTCCTCGGTCAGATCGGCTGCATAAATGACGGAGCCGGCGTTTCCGAGGTTCAGGCGAACGTGCAGGTCGAACTCCTTTCCGGCCACCGCCGCGCAGAGTTGTTTGAACGTCGTCCGGGTCGGCTGGCCGCGCCTGAGGCTCCACAGTATCCTGCCGCTGCCCGGCGCGCTGTAGCCGACGTCCACCTTTTCTTCAACCAGAGTTGCCGGGCTGTAGCCGAGCGCGTCGATGATGCGGCCCCAGTTCGGGTCGCCGCCATGCCAGCTCGTCTTGACCAGCGCGCTATTGGCCACCGCCCGCGCCGCTGCATCGGCGTCGGCGGCTGATTTCGCCCCGTGGACGCGAACGGTGACGCAGCGGGAAATCCCCTCGCCGTCGCGCACGATCATTCTGGCGAGTTCCAGACAAACGTGGTTCAGGGCGGCCTGGAAGATTTGAAATTTGAAATTTGAAATTTGAAATCTCCCGTTTCCCGCCAGTCCATTTGCAAGCACCAGCACGGTGTCGTTCGTGCTGGTGTCGCCGTCCACGGTGATCCGATTAAAGCTTTGCGCGGTCGCTTCGCGCAGCGCGGCCTGCAGGGTTCGGGCTTCGATCGCGGCATCGGTTGTGATGAAGCAAAGCATGGTGGCATGCAGCGGGCCGGCGGCGGGTCGTTTGCCGTCGGCGCTCATCCGGGGCTGGATCATGCCGGCGCCCTTGCAAATCCCGCCGAGGCGCACCTCTTTGCCGCCGAGCCTGAAGCGGACGGCGATTTGTTTGGGCCGGGTGTCGCTCGTCATGATGGCCTCCGCTGTTTGATCGGCGTGCCGGGCAGTCGAACCGAGCCCCACCGCGGCTTCGATGATGCCCGCGCGGATGTTGTCCATCGGCAGCGCGACGCCGATTCTTCCAGTGGAGCCGGCGAGGACGGAACCGGCCGGCAGGTTCAGGGCGCGTTCGGTGAAGCGGACCATTTCGCGGGCGTCTTTCATGCCCTGGCGGCCGGTGCAGGCGTTGGCGTTGCCGGAATTCATCACCACGGCCCAGGCGGTTCCCCGTTTCACCCGCTCGATGCAAACCTTCACCGGAGCGGCGCAAACCTGGTTGGTGGTAAACATCCCCGCGACCGTGGCCGGCGCCTCGGAGACGAGGAGCGCGAGGTCGCGCTTCCGGCCCTTGTCCGAACCCTTGCCCGTGCCGAGCCGTTTGATGTCGCAAAACACGCCGGCGGCTGCGAACCCTTTCGGCGCAACGATCGATCCCGCGATGGCTTTGAATTTCGGTTTCATGATCTGCTCCCGTGCGCGGTTTCAGATTTTAACCGCGTCGATCTCCAGCCGAACCATCCGGACGCAAACACGGCCGGCGTCGTCCGCCGGATGTTTCGCCAGGTAACGGTCCGTGACGGCGGCGATGAACTCTTCGCGCAAACGTTCCGGCACGCGCTGGGTGTAAGGGAGCCAGGTCGCGCGCAGCCACGCTGCAAAACCCTCGCGTTCCTGGTAGGCCGCGTCCTTGGGCGACAACCGGACGCGGCGCACTTTGAATCCGCACCGTGGCAGCCATTTCCTGTAGTCCCCGGGTGAATGAAAGAAATACGGCCTTTCCATCTCGCGAAAGAACTGGCGCCAGCGTTGGTGCCGCATTTCCGGACGGAGCGCGAGGAAAACCTCCTGGGCGTTGCCTTTGCCGCCGCAGGAGACGACGAGGCGGCCGCCGGGGCGCAAGCACAACGCCGCGCCGCGCAAAAACGCGGGATGATCGTCCACCCAATGCAGCGCCGAGCTCGAGAACACAATATCGAAGGGCTTCGCCGGGCGGATCCGGCGCGCGTCCATGACGTGAAACTCGAGGTTGGAAAAGCGGGGCGGCGCATACGTTGCGCGGGCGAACTCGATCATCGCGGAAGAGGCGTCCACGCCGGTCACCACGCCGTCCGGCAAGGCGCGCGCGATTTCCGCCGTCACCTTGCCATCACCGCAGCCGACGTCCAGGACGCGCTCGTCACCGCGCAATTTGAGTGTTGCGATCCGTTCGCGCGCCCAGGATTGCTGCGGCGATGAATTCGCCGCATAAGCCGCCGGGTCCCAGATCACGGGTTTGGAAGACAGCCCGGTCATGCGCGACTCTCTCTGGATTCAGACCAGCCCCGCCGTTTCGAGGAAGCCGCACAGGATGTTCATGCTTTGCACCGCCTGCCCGCCGGCGCCTTTCAGAAGATTATCCACGGCGCTGAAAACGAGGAGCCGGCCGGTGCGCGGATCGATCCTCCAGGCGATTTCGATCACGTTGGTGCCGGTGACATTCTTGGTGTCCGGCAGGGCGTTGTCGCGGAGGATGCGCACGAACGGTTCCTGGCCGTAGGCCTTCGCATAGCACGCGGCGATTTCCTCGTTGAAGGCGGCCGCGCTTGCCCCGTCGCTAAAATGCGCGCTGGGGTTGAGGTAGAGCGTGGTCAGGATGCCCCGGTTGGCCGGGATCAAGTGCGGGGTGAATTGGATCGTCACCTGCGCGCCCGCGGCGAAGGAGAGTTCCTGCTCGATTTCCGAAAGATGCCGATGCTTCGGAATGCTGTAAGGACGCACGCTCTCGTTGCACTGGACGAAGAGGTATTCGCGCTCCAGCCTGCGGCCGGCGCCGCTGACGCCGCTCAAGGAATCCGCGATGATGCCGGCCGGCTTCACCAGGCCGGCTTCCAGCAGCGGAATGACCGGCAGCAGGATGCTCGTCGGGTAGCAGCCCGGGGAAGCCACCAGGGAGGCGTTCTTGATTTCGGCCCGGCGAACCTCCGGCAACCCGTAAACCGCCTTTCCCAGCAAATCGGGCGCGGGATGATCGTGGCCGTAGAACTCCTTGTAAACCCCGGCGCTCTTCAACCGGAAATCGGCGCTTAAATCGATGATCCGGCTGCCCTGTTGCAGAAGTGGCACGGCGTATTCGGCGGCGACGCCGTGGGGCAGGGCGAGGAAAACCACGTCCGCCTGCCTGGCGAGGATCTCGGTTTTCGGCTCGGTGAACCGCAGGGTTTTGGATCCGGGATGGTTTGCAAATCTCGGGAACACCTGCCCGAGTGTCCGGCCCGCGTTCTGGCGGGAGGTGATGGCCGCCAGTTCGGCCTGGGGATGGTTGAGCAACAATCGCACGAGTTCCTCGCCCGAGTAGCCCGATGCGCCGACGACGGCGATTTTTCGATGATTCATATGACAGATGCCGCAGTGACAGAGTAATGGATGAATGGAGTGCCGAGGTAATGCAATCATTCAATTTACATTGCCCCGAGACTCCGGCATCCCGTTCCGCCACAAAAAAAACCCCGCCGGATTGAACCAGCGGGGTCGGCAAAATTCCAGTTCGATCAGCGTTTGCTGTATTGGAAACGTTTGCGAGCGCCCGGCTGGCCGTACTTCTTGCGCTCTTTCATGCGCGAATCGCGGCTGAGGAATCCCTCGGCTTTCAGGGCGGCGCGAAGGGTTGCATCGCTCACGAGCAGCGCGCGGGCGATGCCAAGCCGGACCGCGCCGGCCTGGCCCATGGGCCCGCCGCCGGCCACGTTCACGTGCACGTCAAATCGCTCCGCCGTGCCGGTCACGGTGAGCGGCTGCGACGCCTGCACGCGCAGGGAATCCGCCGGAAAATAATTGTCGAACGCCCGGCCGTTGACGGTGATTTTGCCGGTGCCGCCCGTCAGGCGCACGCGGGCGACCGAGGTCTTGCGACGGCCGGTGCCGAGAAACTCAGACGTTTTTGTTTCAGCCATAATCGGGGGTCAAATCATTGATCGTTCAAATCGTTGCGACGCCGGATCGCGGTCATTTCGCGACGGCGAGCGGCTCGGGTCTCTGGGCGCTGTGGGGATGCTCCTTGCCTTTATAAACTTTCAACTTGGTCAGGAGGACCCGGCCCAGGCGGTTCTTCGGAATCATGCCGCGAACGGCACGGTGGACCAACATTTCCGGATGGTGCGCGCGCAATTCGGCGACCGAGGTGAATTTCTCGCCGCCCTTCCAGCCGGAATAGGTCATGTACTTCTTTTTCGTCTCTTTTTTTCCGGTCAGGACAACCTTTTCAGCGTTGACGACCACGACAAAATCCCCGGCATCCAGGTGCGGCGTAAAGATAGGTTTGTTTTTCCCGCGCAGAATATCGGCCACCTGCGCCGCCAACCGGCCCAGGACCGCGCCGTCGGCATCGATCAAATGCCACTTGCGCTCATCCAAATTGACTTTCGGCAAATGCGTTTTCATGACAACCCCGGTGAAGGGAGCGCCAAAAATATCAGACGATCCCGTGAAGTCAATAGCGGAAAGGATTGGTGTCGCGTAGTTTTCAAACCTGTCGCGTAGTTTTCAAACCTGGACTTTTTTGTAGTTTTCAAACCAGGACACTTTATTTGGGTCGATTGGTGAAAAGGAGCGCGGGTTTCTCTGTGGCAACCGGTGCAGCGGCCAGCACGGAGTAGTGGCCAGTGGGATGGAGGCAGAGGACAACTTTGCTGCCGGGCGGTTTTTCGACGGGCAGCCGTTGCGTGCCAATGGGCACGCGTCCGTCGGTGCCGATCTTGATGAGTGTGCGCACGCTCCACACATAATGCCACCAAGGGCAGGAGGGGATGGGCCGCATGACGGAACGGTTCTCTTTCTTGGCCTGATTCCAGGCCCTGAGTGGGGTCTGATGCAGTTCTCGATGGATCTCATGGGCGTTGCGGTGCGCCCGCAGGGCATCGATGTGCGGATTGGCGACGTGGATTTGGTCGATCTTTTCGCTGGCGAAATAGGACGGCAGCCGGCCTTGCCAGAACTGGTGTTCGCGTTCGATTTTGCCTTTGGCCTGGGGAGTCGGGGCGTAACGCAGGCTGATATCATAGAACTTGAGAGCCCAGCCCAATTGCGTGAGGGCGTCGGGGTCCTGGGTGAAGAAGAGGCTGTGGTAATCGACATAGAGTTGCAGGGGCCGGCCATGGGCCAGAAAGGCGGCGGGCAGGAAGTCGAAGTAGGCCAGGAGGAGTTCGCGCTCATAGAGTTTGGAGCCGGTGAACAGGCGGCTGCAGTCGTCGAGCATGTTGAGCATGGGGAAGGCGAAGTTCACGGAGGGGAACCAGCGGTGGGGCGAGGCGTCCAACTGCCAGAGCTCACCAATGCGGGCGCGTTGCCAACGGCGCACCGGGGCGTGCGGGCGTTTGGGCGGAGTCGAGTGTGCATAACCATTTTGCATCGCCCAGCGGCGGACTTGGGCGCGATCGAGCTTGAAGGAATGCAGACGCAAGGCTTCCGAGGCGGCAAAGCTATAAGGGCAAGGCGGCAAGCAAGCCAGACGTTTTTTCAGGAGGTCAGTAACCGGCTTGGGCCAGGCAGGGGTGTGGTCGCCTCCCGAGATTCCCGGGGTCCACAAACCCTCTTTCTTTTGAGCGCAGGCACGCAAGTAATCGGCCAAGAGGGTATAGATGCGGCTGCGGGCCAGACCGAGTTGTTCGGCGGCAGCGTTGGCGCTCAGGGAGTGTTGCCGTAAGGAAGCCAGCACATGACGGATGAAGGCAGGTGCGTGGCGCTTGAATCTGGTACTTTTCAAGAGCATAGAGTCTGCTGGCCGCATCCCCACGCCCAGCCCTTTCGTCGGCCTCCGCTACGCACCGGCCTCCTCAAGGCCTGGGCGTGGGGATGACAGAAGTGTCCTGGTTTGCTAACTACAGAATCTGTCCTGGTTTGCTCGCACCGCGACATATAAAACTTCCGAATCCGCTTGCGCCGGAAAAGGCCATTTCCTAAAACAACCGCGCATGTCTGCGACAACCCATGGTTCTGGCTCGCGCGCGAAGCGGGTTTTTGATCTGGCCGCATTCCTGGCCTCCAGCACGGCCGGTGTGAACAAGGCGCTCGACCGGTTCCTGCCCGCAGGGACGGTCCGGCCCGCGACCATCCACCGGGCGATGCGGTATTCCCTGTTCGCGGGCGGCAAGCGGATCCGCCCGGCGCTGTGTCTGGCGGCGGCGGCGGCCTGCGGCGGCGCGGAAGCGGACGCGATGCCACTGGCTTGCGCCGTGGAGTGCGTCCACACCTATTCGCTCGTGCACGACGATTTGCCGGCGATGGACGACGACGATTTCCGGCGCGGCAAACTGACGAACCACAAAGTGTTCGGGGAAGGGGTCGCGGTGCTGGCCGGCGACGCGCTGCTGACGCAGGCGTTCGAGATTGCCGCGCAGTGCAAAGGGTGGCAGCGGTACCGGCATCAGCGGATCATCCTGGAACTGGCCCGGGCCGCGGGCTCGCTTCAACTGATCGCGGGACAGATCGCGGATCTGGAGGGCGAGGGGAAGAAAATGTCCGCGTCGCAACTCCGCTACATCCACGAGCGCAAGACCTCGGCGCTGCTGTGCTGTTCCGTCCGCCTCGGCGGCATGAGCGCCAATTGCGCCGCTGCGCAGCTCGAAGCGCTCACGGATTTCGGGTACCACGTCGGCCTCGCGTTCCAGGTGATCGATGACATCCTGGACGTGACCCAGACGAGCGAGAAGCTCGGCAAAACCGCGGGCAAGGACACGAAGGCGCAGAAGGCGACTTATCCCTCGATCATCGGTTTGGAGAAATCGCGGCGGATTGCCGGGCAATTGACGGAGCAGGCCTTCGACGCGTTGAGAATCTTCCGCGGGCGCGCCCCGGCGCTCGAAGCCCTGGCGGAGCACCTGTTGAAGCGGGACAGTTAGCGGCCCGTTAAAGAGGCCGCCACCGCAGGAAGCGATGGCAGTCCGAGGCGCGCAGGAGGATTTGGGAGCGTTGTGATTGATCCGACCTTGCTGCGGCTCACAGAGCCGCGGTCCGGAGAGCGGGTCTGCGACCCGCAGCGGCAGGGCACTCCAGGCGCTCGTTATTTCGAAGGAATCCGCCAATTCACATTGGCGGCTGCGAGGCTCGGAGTTTTTCAACGGGCGATGGCAGCCTGGCGGGTTACTGCCCGGCGTAAAAGGCATCCACCTTGGAGCCGACGTCGCGGTAGCCGATATCGACTTCGTAAATCTGCTTGAACTGTTCGATGGCTTCTTCCTTTTTACCCCAGCTTTCGAACACTGAGCCGAGGTTGTAGATCAGATCCTTTTTTTCGTCGTCGAAGATCGGCTTTTCCTTCACCGCGCTCTGGAGGGCGCGCGCGGCGAGGTCGAACATTTTGCGTTTGGCATAGCACTGGCCGAGGTAATTCAGGGCGGCGATGCGCTTGTGCGGATTGCCCTGGGCTTTTTGAAATTCCTGGATGGCCTCGCCGATTTTGCCGGTTTGAAAATACAGCGCCCCCATTTCGAAGCGGATGGCGAGGTCGGTGGGAAACTTTTCGACGCGTTTCTGGCAGTCGCTGATTTGAAAGGCCATTTTTTCGGCATTGAGCCTGGCCAGGTTTTGGGCGTAGTCCGGCGAGGCCGGATCGAGCTTTTCGATCTGGTCATCCAGTTGCCGCACTTTGGTTTCCGATATTGCACGCTGCAGCGTGGGGTCGCTTCCGCCGGTCTCGGAATTCTGGATGCGTTGGTAGCATTCCAACGC
>JBEKFT010000026.1:0-8674 GCA_050013175.1 Verrucomicrobiota bacterium | reverse complement strand
CATCGCTTCGGAGAAGCGGATTGCGTCGCTCGTCGTGGCGGATCTCAACGGGGATGGCCGCCCCGACATCGCCTATTACGGGGAGCCAAAGGAGCTGGTGGTGCAATACAACGAGGGCAGCAACGTCTGGAGCGCTCCCCAACACTGGCCGATCGACGACGGCCAGCTCTCGCCCAATGCGCTCGCGGCGGGGGATTTGAACGGCGACGGCCGGACGGACCTGGTGTTGCTCGGTGAAAACTGCCTTTATTTTCTGCCGCAACAGGAGGATCACACGCTCGGCGAACCGCAAAAAATCCCCTTCTCTGGAAGCGTCAAGGCCGTCCAGGTTCTGGATGTGGACGGCGATGGCCGGAGCGATCTGCTCCTGGTGAACTGGGAGGACCGCTATCCGTTCCGGTTCCGGCTCCAAAAAGCCGACGGCGAGCTGGGGCCCGAGATGTATTTCAGCATGCCCCCCATTCGCTCTTACTTGGCGGATAACCTGGAGCGAAACGGGAAGGTCCAGGTGATCACCATCGCGCAAAACTCCGGACGCGCCCAGATCTCCGAGTTCGATCGCAAGCCGGCGGCGCCGCTGTCCGGCAGCCTCCGGCAGGGCCAGTTCCAGGTGCTGCCCTTGACCAAGACGGACAAGGCCCGCCGCGGCATCTTGTGGGCCGATGTGAACGGGGATGGCCTGGCCGACCTGCTCGTCGCCGAGCCCGACAGCGGCCAGATCTCCGTCTGCTTTCAGGAAAAGGACGGCTCGCTCTCCGCCGCCAGAACGTTTCCAACCCTGGCCGGCATCACCGACCTGGCGGTCGCCGACTGGGACGGCAGTGGCAAACCGTCGATTTTCATGCTCAGCGATGACGAAAGCCGGATCGGCGTGGCCCGGTTCGACGAGCAACAGCGCCTGCCGTTTCCCACCCTGATTCCCATCGACGGCAAACCGCTCGTCATGGCGGTCGGCGCGTTGCAGCGCGGCGCGAAACCCAGCCTCGCCGTCATCGTCGATCAGGACGGCCGGCGGTCGCTTCTCATCCGCACCGCCGATGGAAAGACCCGGACCCAGAAGCTGAGCGAGAATTTCAAGTCGAACCCGACCAGCCTGTCGTTCCACGACGTGGACCAGGACGGGCTGGCCGACCTGGTCGTCCTCATTCCATACGAAAAAATCAAGGTGTTGCGCCAGGTTCCCGGGAAGGACTTTGAAGAAGTGGATCTTGAAACGCCGGGCGGCGCCGTCGAGCAGCCGTGGTTGAGCGAATTGGACGTGGACGGCGACGGCAAGCCGGAACTGCTTCTTCCTCAGAAAAACTTCCTGCGGGCGGTGGTGATGCAGGCCGACGCCTCGCTGCAGAGTTCCACCAACAAGGGCGGCTGGGTGTTCAGGGTCAAGGAGCAGATCAATGGCAGCTCCCGCGACTCCCGCCTGGCAGGCGCCGCGTCCGTCCGCAACGGGACCAACTCCATTCCGTCCCTGTTCCTCCTCGACGCGGAACACCGGGCCTTGACCTTGTGCGAGCGGGACAAGACCGGCGTGTGGCGTGTGGTCCGCAACCTCGAACTGCCCGTCTCCGAGTTTTCCAGCCTGCAACCCATTGCCCTGGGCGGCACCAACCTCAACGGAGTCGCGTTCCTCGGCCTGAACACCGTCGCCTGGATGCCCCTGGTGGCCGGGCCTGTTTGGGAATTGACCGAACTCGACGGATACGAGACACCGATCAAGGACGGCTATCTCAACGACGTCGTCTCCGGCGACCTGAACAATGACGGCCGCAAAGACCTGGTCTTTCTCGAGACGGCCCAGAATTATCTGGACCTCGTGATTTTTGATTCACACCACAAGCTTGTCCCGGCAAACCGCTGGAAGGTTTTCGAGGAGCGCACGTTTCGCAGCCGCCGCAGCGATTTGCCCGAACCGCGCGAAGCGGCCGTCGCCGATGTCACCGGCGACGGAAAGAACGACCTGATCGTGATCGTGCACGACCGGATCCTGGTTTATCCCCAGGAATGACGATCACTTCCTCAACCCCGGCGGCACCGGGGCGTACATTTTGAACGTCAACCCGTCCGGGTTCACGCTCGCGGCATAGACGTCGAAGTAAAAGTACTTCGAAATCTGGTCGAACGGCGGCAACAGCGAGAAATCCGCGAAGTGAAACAGCAAGCCGAGGAACGGGGAACGCGAAACCACGGACCGTGTCGCCGGATCGTCCGTGCTGTTCCGCAGTGATTCCAACACCGCGCGCCCGGTTTGCGCCTGGTTTTCATAGCCAAACCACCCGGTGCCCATCCCTCCCACCCTCGCCGCCGCGTCGATCAGCCCCGGCAGCTCGCGCAATTCCTTTTGCTGTCTGTCGCCGCTCCGTAAATATTCCTCGAGGAGCGAAGCGTCCGTGGTCAGCGCAACGTAACCGCTGCTGGTGGCGTAACTCAACGTTTGCGGCGCCGACCTGGACGGATTCCCCGCCGGCGATGGCATGGCCGGCAGCGGCATCGAAAAAATCTTTCGTCCCAGGAATTCCCGGTCCGCCGGCGCCGTCCCCGGCGCGGTCCAGAGCACGCCGATGTTCTTGAGCGCGGCCGCCAGGTGCTCGGGCTGCGGCGAGCTGATGAGGAAGAGCGAGGAGGCGGAGTTCGACCCCGCCGCGCCGCCCGCAGCCTTCTGATAGCTGATCATGTCATCCCCAAGATTCCCGAAGAGATCCCTGTTAATGTCAAAGTCGGGATCCTTTTGTTTCGCGGCGGCGTTCGCGGTATCGAGGAGAAAATTCAGGCCGCTGAGCAATTGCGGATTGATGTCGTTCATCATCGCCTGGAGCGTGGCCCAGATCTTCCCGCCGTCCAGGCGGCAACGCTGGAACTTTCCGACGTCGGCCGGCACGAACGGCGGCGGGCTCGACTCTTTGGCTTGCCCGGAAAACACCTTGAAAATGCCCCGGCGGTCCGCCTCGGGCACGCCGACGAACATTTGAAACCCCGAACCCTCGTTCGAACTCTGCACGCTGAACGCCATCGTCTTCAGGCCGCTGAGGCCGACGGCCTTCAGGATTCTTTCCGGACCCATGACGTCGAAGGGGTCCGGAGTGTCTCCCGCATCCTTTTCCGCCGGCTTGCGCGCCAGCAGATCGATGAACGTTTTCACGTTGACCCAGCCATAGGCGGGAGCGTCGCGAAACAATGCCAGCCGGTTGGCTTCATACACCGCCAGGTCCCCCAGCGCCGGCATCGCCCCGCCCGTCAGATGCGTCATCACCTTCTCCACCGCACGGGTCGAATTCCCGGCGATCAGCAGCGATTCGAACTGGCCCACGGCCAGCTCGCTCCGGGGCGGCGGTTTCGCGCCTGCATCCGCCGGGTCGTTGTTGTCGGACTGCAAAAACCATTTCTGCAGCGTCTTCGGAACGTCGTTGCTGGACAACGCAACGATCGAGAACTCGACCCCGCGGATTTTTTCCGTTCGGATCGATTTGCCCGCGTCCACCCATTTCTTGCGCAGATCGGCCAGGTTCCTCTTCAGTTGGCTGCTCTTGTCCTTTGTGTCCAGGAGCAGAACCATCGCGGGAGCCGGATCGCCGGATCCCTGCCAGCCGTTTTGCGTCACGGCCAGGGTCAGTTGTCCCTGGGGCAAACTGCTGTAATCGTCGAAGCGCACTCCGAGATCCCGCTCCAAAGGCTCGATGAATTCCCCATCCCACTTCGCCAGGAGCGCGTCCTTGAACGGCTTCATGACCGGGTCCTTCCACAACCGGGTCTGCGGCGAGGTTTTCCAGAGTTCGCGCACCTTCGAAAAATCGGGAACCGTCACCATCACCAGCGTGTCATCCGGCAAAAGCCTCTCGGGCGATGGAATCACCGCGGCCGCGCCGCCAACCGCAAAGCCGAACAGGGTGGCAGCCAGGAGGGCCGGCATTGGACGATACAAGGGAAGCTTTTTCATAAACCGGGTCTTCTTCGCAGCCGCCAGTGTGACTTGGCGGAGTTGTCCCGCGGCGCGTCCGCGAGGTTCAGAGCCTGTCTCAGCAGCCGACCCGGGGTAGCAGTAGCACGGGCGACCCGCCTGACGGGACGGGAAGTGGGGATTGCAGTGCAAGCCCGGCTCAGACTGCTGCCAGTCGTCCGGCTCTTCCGGTCGGCGAGTCGCCGACCGGAACGGGCGGGTCGCCCATTCTCCCCATCTCTTCGCAGGCGCCTATTCCCCGGAAACGTTCTGCCGGGCGTGGCTCGGCGGTTCGAGATACCGGTAAGGATTGCTCGGGTTGTCGTTCGAATAGGCAAATGCGTCGCGATGATCGAGGAAATACTTCACGGCTTCAACAGGAATCGCAAAACCGAGGCCCTCGCCGAAGGTGATCTTCATGTTCGTGATCCCCACCACTTCCCCGCTCATGTTGAACAGCGGGCCGCCACTGTTGCCGGGATTGATCTGCGCCGTCGTCTGCAGGTAGAGCTCCCCCTGGAATTCCCGCGTCCTGGTGCTCAAAATGCCTTCCGTCACGGTGCGCTCCAGCCCCAGCGGACTGCCGATGGCAAAGACGCGTTCCCCTACCGCGAGCGCGTCCGATCTGCCCAGCGACACCGGCCTGAATTTGGGAGCGTCCTTGTCCTCGATCTTCAGGAGCGCCAGGTCCTCGAACTTGTTGATCGCCACGATCCGCACCTGTTTGTACGTCCGCGGCTCAAATTGACCTTCGCGCATCAGGTAAACGTCCACGCTGATCTGTGTCTCGCCCTCGATCACGTGGAAATTGGTCATCAGAAACCCGTCCTCGTTGATGATGAATCCGGAACCCAGCCCGCCCGGCGTGCGCACCTGCACGACCGCCTCGCCAAGCTGGTTCACCAGGTCGCGCACACTGCTCGCCGGAGCCGATTTCCTCGGCGCGGAATAAAATCCGGAGTCTGTTCCGCCGGCCGATCCGTCCAAATCCTCCGTCGCCCTGGCCGCGACGGACATCGGCGCGGGAGCGGTGTCGTTCCTTAGAATTTTTGTGATCTGGCTGCGCGGAATGACCAGCACCGTGTAACCGAGATCCACCACAATCTGGCCGCGCGTCTCCGCAAGCAACTTTCCCGTAACGGAATACTTCTCCTTCAACTGGACTGTGTCGGCCCGCGCCGCCGGGGCGCTGCAAGAAATCAGGGCCAACAAAATGACAGTGTGCTTAAACATAGCATGACCTTAGCTTAACCGGGTGGCTTTGACAAGATTCAACGGGCCGGGCGTTGACTGCGCGGGCGCATCTCGCCGCTTGCCAAGGGCAAGGTTGGTTTGTTTAATGCCGCGGTGCTACATCAACAGACGCTCAGCCGGCCGGCCAGTTATTCCGGGGTCGGCCTGCACAGCGGTAATCGGGTCACGATGACTTTTCAGCCGGCGCCCGCGAATGCCGGCATCCGCTTCCGGCGCGTGGATCTCGAAGGGAAACCGGAAATCGAGGCGCGCGTGGAGAACGTGGTTGAAAACAACCGCTCGACCACGCTGGCCAAGGGGAATACGCGCGTCCACACCGTCGAACATGTCCTCGCGGCATTGGCGGGTTACGGGATCGACAACGCCGTCGTCGAGCTGGATTCGAATGAACCGCCGATCGCGGACGGGAGTTCCCGCGAGTTCTGCAAAATGATCCAGGCGGCGGGCATCGCGCCGCAGATCGAGCGTCTCGATCCGTACACGGTGACCGCGCCGATCGAGCTGCGGATGGGAGAGACCGAGATGGTGCTGCTTCCGGACGAGGGTTTCAAGATCACCTGCACGAGTTCGGACAAGGAAGCGCGGTTCACCCAGTTTTTCACCCTCGAGCTGACGCCCAAGACCTGGGAGCGGGAGCTCGCCCATGCCCGCACATTCTGTTTCTACGAGGAGATCGAATACCTGATCAAGAACGGGCTGATCAAGGGCGGCAGCCTCGAGAATGCGGTCGTGATTCGCGATGACGCGGTGCTGACGACCGAGCCATTGAGATATCCGGAGGAATTCGTCCGGCACAAGATTCTCGACATCGTGGGGGACCTTTCGCTGCTGGGCCAGCCCTTGCACGGCCATTTGATCGCGGTCAAACCCGGGCACGCGGCCAATTGCGAACTGGTTCGCCGGGTGAGCGCGCAGATGCGCCGGCCGCTGGCGGCCGCGCAGACCTTCGGCCCGCCGCCGGCCGTTTCAGAACAGGGCACAGAGCTGCCGACGGCTCCGGTCGAGGCGGTGGCGAAGGACGGCGGCATGGATATCGTGCAGATCATGCAGATTCTGCCGCATCGCCATCCGTTCCTCATGGTCGATCGGGTGGTCAAAATCGATGGAAACTTCATCACGGGAATCAAGAATGTCACCGTCAACGAATTTTTTTTCCAGGGGCATTTCCCGGGCCACCCCATCATGCCGGGAGTGCTGCAGCTCGAGGCGATCGCCCAGGTGGCCGGCATCCTGATGATGAAACGCGCCGAAAGCGGCGGGCAGCTCGCGTATTTCATGTCCGCGGAGGATGTGAAGTGGCGTAAACCGGTTGTGCCCGGAGACGTGCTGGTGATCGAGGTCGAGTTGATCAAAGTCCGGGGCAGGATCGCCAAGGCCAAGGGCGTTTGCAAGGTGCTCGGCGACGTCGTCAGCGAAGCGGCGGTCACGTTCATGCTGCGGGAAAACCAATAAATCTCGCACCGACATGATCCACCCTTCCGCGGTCGTCCATTCGAAAGCCCAGGTGGGTGAAGAGTGTGAGATCGGTCCCTGCTGCGTGATCGGCGGGAACGTGGTGCTGGGGCCGCGTTGCCGGCTGCATTCGCACGTGGTGATCGACGGCCACACGAAACTGGGCAGGGACAATGAAATCTTCCCGTTCGCCAGCATCGGCCTCAAGTCGCAGGATTTGAAATGGAACGGCGGCGTCACGCGCACGGAGATCGGGGACGACAACACGTTTCGCGAATACGTCACCATTCACAGCGCGACGGGTGATGGCGAATCGACGATCGTCGGTTCGCACAATCATATTCTTGCCTACAGCCATATCGCGCACAACGTCCGGGTGGGCAGCCACGTCGTCATGTCCAACGTCGCGACGCTGGCCGGCCACGTCACGGTCGAGGACCACGCGGTCGTCGGCGGATTGGCCGCCGTGCACCAGTTCTGCCGGATCGGGAAAATGGCCATCATCGGCGGGTGCTCGAAGGTGGTGCAGGACGTGCCGCCGTTCATGCTGGCCGATGGGAACCCGGCCCGGACGCGGACGATCAACAAGGTGGGATTGGAGCGGAACGGCGTTTCGGAAGACGCGCAGGCCGCCTTGCGCCAGGCCTACAAAATGTTGTTCCGCGAAGGCCTCACCCTCTCGAACGCCCTGGCGAAGATCGAGAAGGAGTTGCCTGCGCTGCCCGAGGTCGGGCATCTGATTCAATTCGTCCGCGCCAGCGAGCGGGGGATCGGCAAATGATGCGGTTCCACAAATTCCGTTCCTTGCGTTGCCTGCCACGCCGGGCCATTGATTGAGTCAGGGCATGGAACCGCCCCCGCTAACCCCCGGCACCCTCTACCTTGTCGCCACACCGATCGGCAACCTGGAGGACATCACCCTGCGCGCCCTGCGTGTGCTGCGCGAGTGCAGTGTCGTCGCAGCCGAGGACACGCGCCGCTCCGGACAACTGCTCAAGCACTTCGACATTTCCAAATCGCTCGTGAGCTGTTTCCAGTTCAACGAAGCGCGGCGCAGCGAGGAAATCATCGAACGGCTGCGCCGGGGAGAAACCGTTGCGCTCGTGACCGACGCGGGCAGCCCGGGAATCAGCGATCCGGGCGGGCGCGTCGTCCAAGCCGCCCTCAAAGCGGGTTTGCGGGTTGAACCTGTCCCGGGCCCCTGCGCCCTGGTGGCGGCCCTGACGGCCGGCGGGCTGCCGACCGATGAGTTCCATTTCATCGGGTTCCTGCCGCACAAGTCCGGCCAGCGACGAACGAGGCTGGAATCACTGAAGCAGGTGGAAGGGACGCTGGTTTTCTACGAATCTCCGTACCGCATCCAAAAACTGCTCGGCGAGCTCGACGCGGTCGTTCCCGGCCGGACGATCGTTCTGGCCCGCGAACTCACCAAGAAATTCGAGGAGTTTCTTCGGGGCAAACCCGCGGAGTTGCTGGCCCTGACAGCGAAGCGCGCGCTGAAAGGCGAATTTGTGGTGCTGGTCGGGCCCGCGGAATAACGCCGGGGTGGGGACGGCTCGTCCCCAGTGAGCTTGCTTGCGAGGAACTCCAGAGATCCCGGCGACGAGCCGTCGCCGCCCCTCGCGAAAACAATTTGAATTCGGCTCGGCAACCACCCAAAGTGGCGGCAATGAGAACCGCGTTTTTGCTGGGCTGTGCGCTCTGTTTGTGTGCCGCCAGGGCTTCGGAACCCTCGATGTATCACGGCGACTGGAACGATCTGGACAAAAACGGCAGGATGGACCCCTACGAGGACCCGGCGCAGCCGATCCAAAATCGCGTGGCGGATCTCCTGGCGCGGATGACTCTGGACGAAAAAATCGGCCAGCTCATCCAGGCCCACCGTGAAGCCGACGCGGAACAGACGTTCGGCGACCGGCTGCGTCACGGCGGGGTCGGGTCCTTCCTCGACGGGTCGGAGCTGATCGAGACGCCCGGCTCCCGGAACCGGCTCCAGCGGATCGCGGTGGAGCAAAGCCGGCTCGGGATCCCCCTGATTTT
>JBEKFT010000025.1:0-8783 GCA_050013175.1 Verrucomicrobiota bacterium | reverse complement strand
CTTTTCCCGGTTGTCGTGAACGACCGCTGGGGCTTCATCAATACGTCGGGCAAACTCGTCACAAATCCACAATTCGAGCGGGCGGGTGATTTCGCGGAAGGCTTCGCCCCGGTGCGCCTGGGTCACTGGGGATACGCGGACAGCTCGGGCGGCATCACCATCAATCCGCAGTTCGACAAAGCCGGTCCGTTCAGCGGCAAACTGGCGGCGGTCGAGTTGGACGGGCACTATGGATACATCAACACGTCGGGCAAGTACGTGGTCAACCCGCAGTTTGATGACGCCGGTCCATTCGCTGAAGGCCGCGCCGCGATCAAATTGGGGCATCGCTGGGGGTATATTGACAAGAGCGGCAAGATCGTGATCAATCCGCAATTTGAGGATGCCGCGGCGTTTTCCGAGGGATTAGCCGCGATCCAGCTTGCCGGCCGTTATGGGTACACCGATCCTTCGGGAAAGATTCTCATCAATCCACAGTTCGACAGTGCCGCCGCATTTTCCGAAGGCCTGGCCGGGATCAGAATGGGACATCGATGGGGATTCATCGACAAGACCGGGAAGATTGTCATCAATCCACAGTTCGAGGAAGTGGACGTCTTTGTGCACGGACTGGCGCCGGTGCGCTCCGGCGGTCGATGGGGCTTCATCGATCCCACCGGGCACTATGTCGTCAACCCGCAGTTCGACGAGGCTCTTCCGTTTGCCGAGGAGCTGGCGTGTGCGCGTCTGGGGGGACGCTGGGGTTACGTCGATAAGTCGGGCAAATTCGTCATCAACCCGCAGTTCGACGAGGCGATGTCCTTTGCCGACGGCCTGGCACGGGTCGTGGTGGGTCATCGCACCGGTTACATTGGTGCGAACGGCAAGTACGTTTGGAATCCGAACAAATAAGCCGGCGCTCTTCAACCGATCGTCTTGACCGGGCGGGCGGGCAGGGCAACATCGTTGTTTTTTTTGTGCCGTTTGCTCCTTTTTGTGGCGAAATCTTATGAGCAATGTTCCAGAGGATCTGAAATATGCGAAATCCCACGAGTGGGTGCGCGTCTCCGGCGCTATGGCGACGGTGGGCATTACCGACCACGCGCAGCACGAACTGACCGACGTGGTGTTTGTCGAATTGCCCGACGTCGGCAGGAAGGTGAAGGCCGGCGAGGCGTGCGCCGTCGTGGAATCGGTGAAGACAGCCAGCGACATCTATTCGCCGGTGAGTGGTGAGATCACCGAGGTGAACAAGCCCGTGGCAGACAACCCGGCGCTGGTGAACACCGAGCCATACGCGGGCGGCTGGTTTTACAAAATCAAGCTTTCGGACCCGGGCGAACTGAGCGCGCTTCTTGGCCCCGGACCGTACCGGGCGCAGATCGGCGGTTGAAGTTCTCCGTGAATTCGAAAGTATCCGAAATCGAACCCAAATCCCGGCCGCGTTTGCCGGAATGGCTGCGGATCCGGCTGCCCACGTCGGACACCTATTCGCACACGCGCTCTCTGCTGGACGAACTGAAGTTGCACACCGTATGCGAAAGCGCCCGGTGCCCGAACCATTGGGAATGCTGGAGCAAAGGCACGGCGACCTTCATGATTGGCGGCGACCGGTGCACGCGCGCTTGCGGGTTTTGCGCCGTTACCACGGCCAAGCCCCTGGCACTGGAGCCGGACGAGCCGGCGCGCGTGGCCGAAGCGACGCGCCGGATGCGGCTCCGGCACGTGGTGATCACCGCCGTGGCCCGGGACGACCTGGCCGACGGCGGCGCCGATCATTTTCGCCGGACCATCGAAGCGGTGCGCGCGTTGAACCCGGGGATCATCATCGAGGTGTTGACGCCTGATTTCAACGACCGCGACGAGGCGATCGAGACAGTCCTCTCGGCGAGCCCGCATATTTTTAACCACAACCTGGAAACCGTGCGGCGACTGACGCCGGGCGTGCGGTCCCGCGCCACGTACGATCGGTCGTTGAGTGTCCTGGGCAAGGTCAAAGCCCGGCGCGGCGGGCAGATTTACACCAAATCCGGGCTGATGCTCGGTCTCGGGGAGGAACCGGCGGAGGTGCTGGCAGCCCTCTCGGATTTGCGCGCGGCGGGGTGTGACATCCTGACCTTGGGCCAGTATTTGCAGCCGACCCCCAGGCATTTGCCGGTCCCGGAGTTTGTTTCTCCGGAAAGGTTTGAGAAATACGGCCGGGAGGCGGGGGAGATGGGATTCGTCCATGTTGCGAGCGGTCCGATGGTGCGGAGTTCGTATCACGCGGATGAGTTTGAGGGCGGTCTGCGAACTGAGCGCCGTCTCTTTGCAGTTGCGGGGAGGTTGAACCAAGGATGAACGCGAAGGCGCGCCGGGCGTCGAAGCTGCGAGGAAAACATCCAACATCCAACATCGAACTCCCAACATCCAATGAGCACGGCAGCACACCTCCGCCACTGGATGTTGGATGTTCAGCGGGCTGGTTATTTTACCCGGGTGAAGATTCCCGGGCTTTTGTGGAGGAGATAGAACGCGGCTCCGAGAACGAAGAGCGCGCCGATCAGCGCCACAAATGTGGCGATCTGTTTGAGCGTGCGGACATGCTGGAAGGTTCGGAGGGTGCGCTTCTTCTCCGATTCCATGAACAGGGAAAGTTCCTTTTCGAGCGAGACGATGGCCTGCTCGTCCTTCAGTTGGAGCGTGAGCCACTCGGGACCGGAGCCTGCCCAGGGCTCGGGCAGCTTCTTGAGCTCTTCGGGCGTGGCCGGCTTGAATCCGTGCCGGGTCCAGAAGGGGGACTTTTCGCGCGTCCAGAGCCGGAACACGCCGTGGTTGGACGCCAGGGACTGAAGGCGCGCGAGGAGCAGGGATCGCGCGTCGTCGGCGAGCGCGAAGTCGAGATAAGACTCGCTGTGCAGCCAGGCATGTTGACGGAAGATCTGGATGCCAAGGGCTCCGACGAGCCGGCTGTCGGCGGATTCCACCACTTGAAATTCGGTGAGCCGTCTCTCGAGATCCGCCGCGGGCAGATGCATCAATTCCCACAACGCCCTCAGGCCCGGAAGATCCTCCAGCGTCGCGCGCCGCACTCGATGGTTCGATGGGCTCATCGTGCGGATAATAAATTTCGGCGCCGGAAATTCAAATGGGAAATGGGCGGAGGATTGGCCTGATTCATGAAGGCGGCGATAACGGGGCGGGACCTCGTCCCCGGGGTCCCTTGAGTTTGTGCAATCTCAGTGGGGACGAGGCCGTCCCCACGCCATCATGGAATGCGCCCATCTCCCCCGCCATCCGCGGTGGTGCATTTAAACGGCAGGGCGGGGCGGGGCATCGGCCCGGATGCGCTGGCGGCTGACTTCATAGAAGAAAACCGCGGTGGCGCTGGCGACGTTGAGTGAATCCACCGTCGGCGGCATGGGAATGGCCACGGCTTCATCGCACGCGCCCAGCGCGGCCGGCGTGATGCCGTATCCTTCGCTGCCGAACACAATGCAGCAATCGCCCGTGAAATCGGCCTGGCACAGGCTCCGGCCGCCGGCCCGGGGATGCGCGGCGATGCAGCGGACGCCCGCGGCGCGCAACGCCCGGAGGGTTTGAACGAGATTCGACGCTTCGACGACCGGCAGTTGAAAGAGGGTTCCCATCGAGTTCCGCACCGCGCGTCGCAGGAAGGGGCTGCCGGAGGTTTCGCCCACGATCAATGCCTGCACCTGGAACGCGGCGCAGTTGCGGACGAGCGCGCCGAGGTTTTCCGCGTTGGTCAGGCCCTCGATCGCAGCCAGGAGCCGCGGCCTCGAGCTGCGGTCCAGGACTTCGGTCAGGGTGGAGTGCGCCGGGATTTTGCCGACGGCCAGCACGCCCTGGAACATGGAAAAGCCGATGAGCTGTTCGAGCACGCGCTTTTCCGTGACGACAAAGACAGGGATGTCCTGTTCCGGCCGGGCGCGGAGAGCGGGCTCGAAATCCGCCAGCCACTTGTCGGGAAGCAGGACCGAAACGACGGTGAAGGTGCTTTCGAGCAGCCGTCGGACGACCTTCTCGCCTTCCGCCACAAACATGCCCTGGTCGCAATGCTCCTGGGACCGCCGCAGGGTGCGGTAAGGCTGGAGTTCGGGCAGATCCAGGTTATCGATGGTCTGGACGCGAAACATGCCGGCTGGGGTTCACGTGCTCACAATGCCAGGGTCGGGCAGGGGACGTTCTGGGCGGTGAGTTCGAGGCGGACGTGGCCGGCGCCGATGTTTCCAAGCCGGTCCTCCATGACGCTTCGTGCGAGTTCCGGCCGGTTGCACTCGCGGCTGAGATGCCCGAGGTAGAGGTGGCGCAATTCCGCGGACATGATTTGCTCGGCGGCTTCGGCGGCGGCTTCGTTGGACAGGTGGCCGTGCCGGCCCAGGATCCGTTGTTTCAGGCTCCAGGGACGGCGGACACACTCCTGCAGCATCTTCACGTCGTGGTTGGCCTCGAGCAGAAGAACGTTCGCCGGACGGATGCGATCGAGCACGAGTTTGGTGACGTGGCCGAGATCGGTCAGAAACCCGATGTTCACCCCGTTTGCGCGCAGGAGGAACCCGACGGGATCCTGGGCGTCGTGCGGAATGGAGAACGTTTCGACGAGGACGTCGCCGATTTCGAAGCTGGCGCCGGTGGCGAAGAGGCGGCAGTCCAGTTTTGTCTTGAGCTGGAATTCGACGGCCTCGTGGGTGGGGCGGTTGCAATAGACGGGGATCCGGAGCTTTCCGCCGAGAGCGACGAGGCCCTGGATATGGTCGTTGTGCTCGTGCGTGACGAGGATGCCCGTCAGGTTCTCAGGCGCGCGGCCGATCGCCGCGAGACGCTGGCGGATCTGCCGCAGGCTGAAGCCGGCATCCACCAGGATGCGTGTTTCGCCGGTTTCGACGTAGGCGCAGTTGCCGGCAGAACCGCTTCCGAGGATGGTGAGATGAACGGCCACGGGCCAACGTTAGTGAGGGCGGCTGGAGCGATCAACGTTTTTCAAGAGCCCGCAGAACACGCGGACAACGCGGAACGGCTCAGTGGGGGTGATGCTCGCTTGACCCCGGGCGTGAATTCGGATTGTTTAGAAGGGCATTCTTATGAATTCGCCCCGATCATCGCTCGATGACTTGCGCATTGAGCGCCCGGTGGACCAGAAGCCCCGATCCTACCTCTGGCCTGCGGTCGCTTGCGTCGCGGTCCTGGCGTGCGGGATCGCGGCGGGGGCGTGGCACTGGCGTTCCGGCGCCATCCGGGTGCGTACGGCTGTGGCGACGGAGATCGGCGGGACCGGCGCGGACCGGACGGTGCTGAATGCTTCGGGCTATGTGACGGCGCGGCGGCAGGCGACGGTTTCTTCCAAGGTCACGGGCAAGGTCGTCGAGGTGCTCATCGAAGAGGGGATGAAAGTGAAGGAGGGACAGATCCTGGCCCGGCTGGATGATACGAATGTGAAAGCCAGCTTGGACGTCGCGCAGGCCCAGTTGGAATCGGCGAAAACGGCCGTGGAGGAAACGCGCGCCCAGCTCAAACAGGCCGATTTGGAATACACCCGCACCACGGATCTGGCCCAACAACACATCGCGTCACAATCGGACCTCGACAAGGCGGAGGCGGACGCGAAGGCATTGCGCGCGCACCTGGCGATGGTGGGACGGGACGTCACGGTGGCCGAACGGCAGGTGGCGACGTGGCAGCAGCAGATGGAAGACATGATCATCCGCGCGCCCTTCGCCGGCATCGTCACGACCAAGGATTCCCAGCCCGGCGAGATGATTTCGCCGATCTCCGCCGGCGGCGGGTTCACCCGTACCGGGATCGGCACGGTGGTGGACATGGACTCGCTGGAAATTGAAATCGACGTCAACGAGAGTTACATCAATCGTGTCGAACCCGGCCAGGCGGTTGAAGCGACGCTGGACGCGTATCCCGACTGGAGGATACCGTGCAAAGTCATCGCCATCATTCCGACGGCCGATCGCGAGAAGTCCACGGTGAAAGTGCGCGTGGGTTTCGACAGGCTCGACGCGCGCATTCTGCCTGAGATGGCGGTGAAGGTCGCGTTCCGGGACACCGGTTCGGGGACGGCGGGGCGTCTGGTGACCATTCCGAAGAGCGCGGTGCTGGGTCTGGACGGCCGGGACGTGGTCTTTGTCGTCCGCGAGGGCCGGGCCGAGCGCCGCGCGGTGACAGTCGGGAGCGCGCAGGATCAGGACGCGGTGCTGAGCGCGGGCGTGTCCGCCGGGGAGAACGTCGTGGTGGAGCCGCCGCCGGGATTGAGCGACGGCGCGAGGGTGGAGGAGACAAAGCATTGACATGAACATCCAAGGCAATGACACCCTGGTGAGCGTCGATGGAGTCGAAAAGGTTTTCCATCGCGGTGCGGAGGAGATCCACGTTTTGTCCAACCTGCAGTTGCGGGTGCCGTCCGGTGAATTTCTTGCGTTGATGGGTCCGTCGGGCTCGGGCAAGAGCACGCTGTTGAACCTGATCGGCGGCCTGGACCGCCCGACCCGGGGGACGGTGAGCGTGGCGGGCGAGCGGCTCGATCAGTTGTCCGACCACCGGCTGGCGGCCTGGCGCGCGCGGCACGTCGGGTTTGTGTTCCAGCTCTACAATCTGATGCCGATGCTGACGGCGGAGCGGAACGTGGAGCTGCCGCTGCTGCTGACTCACCTTTCGAAGGCGGAGCGGAGCCAGCACGTGAAGGCGGTGCTGGCGGTGGTCGGGTTGTCGCACCGCGCGACGCATTATCCGCGCACGCTCTCCGGCGGCGAGCAGCAGCGCGTGGGCATCGCCCGCGGCATTGTCACCGACCCGACGCTGTTGTTGTGCGACGAGCCGACCGGGGATCTGGACCGGAAGGCGGGCGATGAGATTTTGAATTTATTGCAGGGGCTGAACCGCGAACACGGCAAGACCATCATCATGGTCACGCACGATCCGCACGCCTCGGCGCGCGCGGCGCGGACGGTTCACCTGGACAAAGGGCAATTGAGCAACGAACCCGTGAAATGAAGTTCCTGCATCTGGTCTGGAGCAATTTGAGGAGGAAGAAGCTGCGGACGTCGCTGACGCTTCTGTCGATCCTGGTGGCATTCGTGCTGTTCGGGTTTTTGGCGGCGATCAAGCACGCGCTGGCCGGGGGCGTGGAACTGGCGGGGGCGGACCGGCTGATCGTGCGCCACAAGGTCTCCATCATTCAGTTGCTGCCGGAGAGTTACAAGGCGCGGATGGAACGGATTCCGGGCGTGGTGCTGGCGACGCATCAGACCTGGTTTGGCGGCATTTACCAGGACCCCAAGAATTTCTTCATGCAAAACCCGGTGGTGCCGGAGGAATTCCTGGCCATGCATCCCGAGATGATCCTGGCGCCCGGGCAGAAAAAGGCGTGGCTGGAAACGCGGACCGGTGCCATCGTCGGACGGAAAACCGCCGACCGGTTTCACTGGAAGATCGGCGACCGGGTGCCGATCCAGTCCACGATTTGGGCGAAACCGGACGGGAGCCGGGCTTGGGAATTCGACATTGTGGGGATCTATGACGGGAAGGACAAGGGGACCGACACGACGCCGTTGTTTTTCCGGTACGACTATTTTGACGAGGTGCGCCGGCAATCCTGGGGCAAGGGGCAGGTCGGGTGGTACACCATCCGGGTGAAGGATCCGGCGCAGGCAGCGGAAGTGGCGAAGCGGGTGGACCAGGAGTTTGAGAATTCGGCGGCGGAGACCAAGACGGAGCCGGAGGGGGCGTTCGTGCAGGCGTGGGCCAATCAAGTCGGCAACATTGTGATGATCGTTGCGGCGATTCTGGGCGCGGTGTTTTTCACGATCCTGCTGGTGACCGGCAACACGATGGCCCAGGCGGTGCGCGAGCGGACGGGAGAGTTGGGGGTGCTCAAAGCCATCGGTTTCACCAACGGACAGATTGTCTCGCTGGTGCTTGCCGAAGCGTGCCTGCTGACGGTGCTGGGCGGCGGGCTGGGGCTGGGGCTGGCGTGGCTGGTGATTTCGCGCGGGGACCCGACGGGTGGTCTGCTGCCGATGTTCTTTTTCCCGACGCGCGATCTGTTGATCGGGCTGGGGATCAGCGTCCTGCTGGGGGTTGTGACCGGAATCATTCCGGCGTACCAGGCCATGCGCCTGCGGGTGGCAGACGCGTTGAGGAGAACGTGACATGGCCGGCCCCATCAACTGGCTTTCCCAGGTCGGATCCATTACCAAGTTCGGGTTATTAAGCATCCCGCAACGGCGCGGGGCGGTGACGGCGACGGTCATCGGCATTGCGGGAGTCGTGGCCGTGCTGGTCGGCGTGCTGTCGATTGCGGCGGGGTTCAAGCAAGCCATGATGGCATCGGGCTCGCCCGACGCGGCCATCGTTCTGCGAAGCGGTGCGGACAGCGAAATGGTGAGCGGTTTTGGGCGCGAGGCAACGCGCGTGATTGCCGACTCGCCGGGCGTGGCGCGCACCGAGCAAGGCCCGCTGGCATCGCCGGAGTTGTTCGTCATCATCAATCTTCCGAAGCGCTCGACCGGCACGGACGCGAACGTGCCGCTGCGCGGGGTGGAGGCGGCGGCGCTGCAGGTGCGCGACAACCTCAAGATCATCCGGGGGCGGATGTTCGAGTGGGGAAAGGATGAGGTCATCGTGGGGAGCGGCGCCGCGATGGAGTTTGGCGGGCTAGAGGTCGGCTCGACGCTCAAGGTGGGCCGGTACGGGTGGCCCATCGTGGGGATTTTTTCCGCCAACGGCGGCGTTTCCGAATCGGAGATCTGGTCGGACGCCAAGGTTTTGCAGGACGCATACAACCGGGGCGATTCCTT
>JBEKFT010000024.1:0-9059 GCA_050013175.1 Verrucomicrobiota bacterium | reverse complement strand
CCGAGGCGCGCTGGAACATCCGGGACGTTGTGGTTATTAGATGCTGCTGCGGCTCACAGAGCCGCGGTCCGGCGCGCGGGTCTATGACCCGCAGAAAGTGTTGGCGACCCAAGGCGCGCTGGAGCATCCGGGACGCCGTGGTTATCAGACGCTGCTGCGGCTCACAGAGCCGCGCGCCCGGGCAGTCCGTGGAATGCGCAAGGGAGCAACCCTCGGAAAGATTCCCATTGCCGCAGGCGGCTTCGCTTCCCACAATTTCGCGCATGGAAGACATTGGTCTGGACCGGATACCGCCTCGGATTGTTCCGGTTCTTGATTCCCGGTTCCGCCCGGCGGTGCTGGCGAACCATGCTTTTCGCGAGCGGGTGCGTGCCGCGAAAAATCCACGGTCGGTCCGCATGGCGCTCGAACAATCCGACGGCTCGGTGTATCCGTTTGAAACAGAAATCTTCGCGGAGACGGATCCCCGGTCCGCCGCCAATTTCGCCTGCCTCGAGCGTCTCGCCAAGTTCCTGCTCTGGTCGCGTGGCGGCTTTCGCATCCACTTCGCCGGACCGCAATCGCTCGCCGAACGGCTGCAACGGCACTTTCAGGAGACACCGACCGGCCGGTTTGATTCGCATCTCATCGGCGAGCGGATTTATGGGAAGCCGATCGAGGTCGTTCGCGTTGGGGCGGCCGACCTCCCCACGCAGCGCGTCCGCACACAATCGCCGGGCTGGCACCTGGAGGGGTGCCGCATCGGATTTGATCTGGGGGGCAGCGACCGCAAGGTGGCGGCGGTGATCGACGGTAACATGGTTTTCAGCGAGGAAACCGCGTGGGATCCCTGTCCGCAGCCGGACCCTCAATATCACTTCGACGGGATCATGGATTCGCTGAAACGCGCCGCGGCGCATCTGCCGCGCGTGGATGCGATTGGCGGCAGCGCGGCGGGCGTTTACGTGAACAATCAGGTCAAGGTCGCCTCCCTCTTTCGCGGCGTGCCGCAGGACCTGTTCGACAAACGCGTCCGCAACCTTTTCTTCGAACTTCAGCGGGCCTGGAACGGCGTGCCATTCGAAGTCATCAACGACGGCGAGGTCGCCGCGCTCGCCGGTGCGATGGCGCTCGGCAAAAACGCGGTGCTCGGGCTCGCGCTCGGCACCAGCATGGCCGCGGGTTACGTCACGCGCGACGGCACGGTGACTTCCTGGCTGAACGAACTTGCGTTCGCGCCGGTCGATTACAACCCGCAGGCGGCGCGCGACGAATGGAGCGGCGATTACGGCGTCGGGGCGCAGTATTTTTCGCAACAGGCGGTCGGACGACTCCTGGGCGCCGCGGGGATCGGCCTCGAGGAGAGGATGCCGCTGCCGGAAGCGCTCGAGCACGTTCAGGAACTCATGGCCGGGAACGACCGCCGGGCGCGGCAGATTTACGAAACCCTCGGGACTTATCTCGGCTACGGCGTCGCGCACTATGCCGACTTCTATGATTTCGAACACGTCCTTCTTCTGGGCCGCGTGATGAGCGGGCCGGGCGGGGACCTCATCCTGCGCGGCGCGGAAGCCGTGTTGCAGGCGGAATTCCCCGGCCTGGCCGGTCGCATCCGATTCCACCTGCCTGATGAGAAGAACAAACGACACGGCCAGGCGGTGGCCGCGGCAAGCCTGCCGCACATCAGCAAATGAACCCATACCATCAACTCGTCTCCGAATACGCCCGGCTCGCCCGGGAAGGAAAAGAATACCCGCTCGGCAGGTTTCCCCGATGCCCGCGGCCCCAGGTCGCACCCGACGCGCCCCCGGCACTGATTTTTTCGCCGCACCCGGACGACGAAGCCATCATCGGGGCCCTCCCCCTGCGGCTCTTGCGCAAATCCAGATGGAACGTCATCGACGTCGCCGTCACCCTCGGCAGCAGGAAGGAGCGGCAGGCCGCGCGTCTCGAGGAACTGAAGGCGTGCTGCGATTGCATCGGCTTCGCACTGGCGCAGACCGCGCCCGCCGGCCTGGAACGCGTCAATGCCGTCACCCGCGCGAAGGACCCCGTCTTTTGGCGCGAATCCGTGAATGTCATCGCGGACATCCTGATGCGGCATCAACCCCGCGTCGTGTTCGTCCCGCACGAATCTGATTGGAACAGCACGCACGTGGGCACGCACTTCCTGGTGATGGACGCCCTCGCGCGATTGCCGGCCGGGTTCGGTTGCTTCGTGGTTGAAACGGAATTCTGGAGGCCCATGGAGTCGCCGAACCTGATGGTCGAAGTCAGCCAGCAGGAACTGGGTGATCTGATGACCGCGCTCTCGTTCCATGCGGACGAAGTGAAGAGGAATCCGTATCACCTGGCCTTGCCGGCGTGGATGGTGGACAACGTGCGCCGTGGCGGCGAGTGGATCGGAGGCCAGGGCGGCGCGGCTCCGGGATTCACCTTCGCGACGCTCTATCGCGTCTCCCGATGGTCGCAGGGGAAACTGGAGAACGCCTGGCAGGGAGGAAGATTTCTAGGCACGCGCGAGGATCCCGGCGGGTTGTTTGGACTTTAATCAAGCCGTTTCAGATCGGACCAGGTCCCAGTACGAGAACCGGATCTGGTCGATCTGAGGCGAATGACCCAGAGCGTGGCCGTCCAGTGATTCCGCTTCCACGACACCCCAGGAACTGACCGATAGAAAAATCCCCTGCCGGCGGCGCAACTCCTCGACTGTCACATTGTCTTCGCGGACGTTCACGCCCAGGGAGCGGCACAGGTCCAGGACCACCGACCGTGTCACGCCCGCCAGGATCCCTCCGGCCAGGGGCGGGGTGCAGATCGTACCGGCTTCGACCCAGAACAAGTTGCTGCCCGACCCTTCCACGACGAAGCCGGCGGTGTTCAGCAGCAGCGCTTCGTCGGCCCCGGCGGCCTCGGCCTCGGACCGGGCGATGATTTGGGGAAGTTTGTTGCAGGTCTTGAATTGGGCGAGTTGCTCGCCCGCCGGAAGGCGCGGAGACGCCGTGATGAGTTTCCACCTCATGGCGGGGACGCGCTGCCGCGCATCCGGGCCGGCCTGCCGGTCGGCCCTGCCCAATGCAGGGTCCGCCGCCGGCGCCGGATGCAACGACATCACCAGCGTCGGAAGGTCGGCGCCCCGGGGCGAATAGCCGCGCGGTCCCACGCCGCGTGAAAGCGTCAGGCGAAGCAGTGAATCGGGCAGGTGATTCCGGGAAATGAGTTGGTCAGCGGAAGCGCGCAGGGAATCCAATGGCACGGGGATGCGGATCTTCAGCAACCGGGCTCCACACTGGAGGCGTTCCATGTGCTGCGTCCAGCGGAACGGTTTGCCATTCCTAACCCGCAGCGTCTCAAACAGTCCGTCGCCATAGAGGAAACCGCGGTCGAAAACGGAGACGACCGCCTGATCTTCCGGAACGAACCGGCCGTTAAGGAAAACGAGCATGCAGACTTGTAACCCAGGGATGCAAAGTCTCAGAGGAAAAAATGGATTCCGTCGGGGGAGCTGTCCGGATGCCGCCCGGCGAAACCAGTCGCCGCCGGCAGGTTCAAGGCCGAGAAGAACCCGCGCGCCTTGGCGATCGTTTCCTCGTATTCCGCTTCGGGGTTCGAGTCCGCCACGATTCCGGCGCCGACGTTGAAATGGGCGTGGCCGTCTTTGCAGATGGCCGATCGGATGACGATGCTCAACTGGCTTTCGCGGTTGAAACCGAGGTAACCGAGCGCGCCGGTGTACGGTCCGCGCGAAACCGGCTCCAGTTCGTCGATGATTTCCATGGCGCGGAATTTCGGGGCCCCGGTGACGCTGCCGCCGGGAAAACAGGAGGCGAAGGCGGAGAAGTGCGTGCTGTCCGGGCGCAAACGCCCTTCCACCGTGGAAACCAGATGTTGGACCTGCGGGTAACGTTCGAGCCGGACGAGTTCCGGCACCTGCACGGAACCGAACTCGCAAACCTTGCCCAGGTCGTTGCGCAAGAGATCGGTGATCATCACCAGCTCGGACATCTCCTTGGCGCTGGTCTGAAGTTCGTAAGTGAGTTGAGCGTCGCGGATCGGGTCGGAGGATCGCGGCCGGGTCCCTTTGATCGGCCGGGTCTGAATGTGCGCCCCGCTCAGGCGCAGGAAAAGCTCGGGCGACGACGAGGCGATCTGAAAGCCGCCGCAATCGAGGAATGCCGAAAACGGAGCGGGCGAAACGGCGCTCAGATCTTTGAAAAAGTCCCAGCCGGAAACGCCGCACGGCGCGGCGAGCCGCTGCGAGAGGTTGACCTGATAAATGTCGCCGGCGCGAATATACCTCTGCGCCCGTTCGACGCGCTCCATGAACTCAGCGCGGGAAAGAGTCGAGGTGATGGATGACCGGGCCGGGCCGGTCAGGGCCGGCACCGGGGTGGACAGTTCGTGTCGGCCGGGGTCGCAGTTCAGAACGGCGCGCCAGAAACCGAGCCGCGCCTGCGCCCGGCTTTCGCTTCGCGAACCGTCCGTCTCCAGGCCCGTGGAAACAATCCAGGTTTTGCCGAGACGAGCGTCGAAGACCGCCAGGCTGTCGTAAAAACCCACCTGGCAGTCGGGCAGTTCGAGATCATTGACGGCCCGCCGCGGGAGCGTCGGCTCGACAAAATTTTTCAGGTCATAACCCCAGTAGCCGAAACAACCGCCGAGTGGAAAGGGAAGGTCTATTTCATCGAGCAACTCATAGCGCGACATCAGCCCGTCCAACACCTGCCACGGATTACCGAATTGCACCTGGATGGGAGCGCGGACTGTCCCGGCCTGCCGGGATTTCCGCTCGCGACCCGGATCGGGCTGCGGGAGGAGTTCCGCGCCGCGATCCATCCCCGGTTCGGCCCCAAATTCGGTTTCACATCTCGAGCCGAAGGAGCGAAAGATCAGAAACGGGCGGGTGGCCACCAGCGAGTATCGCGACTGCGACGCCTCGGAGGAGGCGCTCCGCAGCAGAATGACGCCAGGTTCCCCACGCAGCCGCTCGACGAGCGATTCGGGCGAGTGTCCGGTGTCAATTTCGTGAACCAGCGGTCGCATGGATCAGGGGGCGTGGAGTCGTTTCTGATGAGCGGCCCGCCACAGAAGCCACACGATTTCATCCAGAAATACCTGGCGATTCGTGTACTCGGGCGTGATCTCAGCGCCTTGGTGAAGCCGGCGCGCGCCGGCATTGAGAATGGCCCCGCCGGCCTGACGGCAGATTTCGCGAACCAGCCAGACGAACTTTTCCCCGGTCGAAAGGCCGGGACGATCGATGACGTGCCGGAAGTTGAATTGCGCGGCGTCGATTTGGTACCGGGTTGCGTGGTCCGCCAGGATGATCTCGAGCAACAGTTGCGACCACGCCGTGATCTTATGGGCGGACTCAGTGACCTTCTTCGACCGGATGCCCGAGATCGGATTGAAGCCGAGCACGGTGCGCTCGGATTGCGTCTTATGAACTTCGAAATGCTGCGCCGCGCCGGCGGCCACGAGCGCAACCTGCGCCCACGGAACCGGGCTCGGCCGGCCAAGAAGATCGTAAACGATCAACGCTTGCGGCCATAGATCCACCCGCTGCAGCGACCGGCCCTCGGGCAGCTTCGGCAGATCATCCTCGGCCAGGACCACCACGCCGATGCCCTCGGCCTGAAGCGCCGTTTGCAGGGCGCGCGCCGCATCCTGTCCCAGGTGCTTCATCAGAATCCCGTGCGCGCCCACGGCCAGACGGACCGCGTCGGCGTCAGTCAGATTGCTGAACGATTTGAAGGCGCGCTTCAACTGGTCGGCCGTCGGGCTGACCGGTTCCTTCTGGAGCACTGCGAACTGGATGGAGTTTCCCATGCGTCAGGCCGTTCCATGGACAAGACGGCCTAATTCAGCAGCAATCGCGCCAGATCCCGGGTGGACTTGCGGGGGCTGACCAGCGCCAGAGTGAGGTGTTGGGGCCGAAAGAAATCGCGGGCCACGGCCCGGATTTGACCCGCGGTCACCTGCCGCAGGCGCCGTTTGACTTCGTTTGGCTGGACAATCCTGCCGTAGCCCAGCCATTGCTCGCCGATCCAGTTCATCTGATTGTCGGTGCTTTCGAGGCCGAGGTCGATCTGGCCGGTGACGTAGTCGCGCGCGCGGCGCAATTCGCCGGCGCGCGGCGGTGTTTCCCGGAGCCGCCGCAACTCGCGCACGACGAGCCGGAGCGTCTCGAAGAGATTGTCCGTATCGAGGCCGGCCGAAATCACCAGGTCGCCCGTATCATCGAAGAAACTGGGGGTGCTGTAAATCGAGTAGGCCAGGCCGCGGTCTTCGCGAATGACCTGGAACAGACGGGAACTCATGTTTTCGCCCAGGAGGACGTTCAGCAGACGCAGAGCATACCGGCGTGGATCGTGACGCCGGCAGGTGCGGATGCCGAGCGCGATCTGGGTTTGCTCGGTGTCTTTGGTGAAGAGGCCGATTCCAGGCTCGCGCTGCTCGCTCCGCGCCGGAATGAACCCGGGTCGCTTCCCGGCCGGGAGACGTGAAGCGTAGCGCGCCACGGCCGCGGTCACCCGCCGGTGATCCAGCCTGCCGGCGGCGGCAACCAGGGTTCCGCCGGTGACATAATTGTCTTTCAGATAGTCCACCAGATCCCCGCGGCGCATGGCATCGAGGGTTTCCGACGTGCCGGTGATGGGCCGGCCCAGCGGCTGGTCCGGCCAGAGGCTGGCGTTGAGCAATTCCTGAACGAGATGCTGGGGCTGGTCCATATACATGGCCACTTCCTCCTTGATCACGTCCCGCTCTTTCACGATGTCCCCCGCGGCGAACCTCGAATTGAGAATCATGTCCATCAACACGTCCAGCAATTCGTCGAAGCGGTCGTGGCAGGCCCGGGAATGGAAACAGGTGAGTTCCTCGCTGGTAAAGGCGTTCAGGTAACCGCCGATGCCTTCGACTGCCTGCGAGATTTCCAGGGGCGACCGCCGTTGGGTTCCCTTGAAGAGCAGGTGTTCGATGAAATGGCTGACGCCATTGAGTTTCGACGGTTCATGGCGCGAGCCCACGCCCACCCACAGGCCAAGGCTCACGCTGGCCATGTGCGGCATTTCCGCGGTGGCAACCGTCAGTCCGTTTTCGAGGCGCGTGACGCGATACATTTCAGGCAAAAGCCTTGGACACAATTTCAGGCGGGCCGACACGCCGCTCGTAGTCCAGGATGACGCCCACCGCCTCCTGCGGCTTGTCCACGAGGGTGAACAGGTCCAGGTCGCCCGCCCCGATGAACGAGTGCGTGTCCAGCATCTGCGATCGCATCCAGCGGACCAGGCCGTCCCAGAATTTCCTGCCGTAAAGAATCATCGGGAACTGCGGGATGCGCTCGGTCTTCACCAGCGTGAGAATTTCGGCGAACTCATCGAGCGTGCCGAAACCGCCCGGCATGAAAACGAACCCCATGCTGTACTTGGCGAAGCAGACTTTGCGGGCGAAGAAGTAGTGGAAATGCAGGGGCACGTTGGCGTAGGGGTTGCCCTTCTGTTCGCTCGGCAACTGGATGTTCAATCCGACGGAGCGGCCCTTGACCATCGCCGCGCCCTTGTTGGCGGCCTCCATGACGCCGGGGCCGCCGCCCGTGATCACCGCCAGACCGTGCTTGGCCAGCTCCCGACCCAGCTCGACCGTCGCCTTGTAATAAGGATCAGTCCGCCGCATCCGGGCTGAACCAAAAATCGAGACCGCCGGGCCGACCTGCGACATGGTTTCGAACGAATCGACGAATTCAGCCATGATCCGAAAGATGCGCCACGGGTCTTCCTTGATAAACGTGGTCTGCGAATTGTTGTTCATGCGGACGCAGAATAGCAGGGCGACGGTTGGAGACAAGCCGCGTCGCGCCGGGACGGGGCAACGCCTCGACGGCCGTGCGGAACAACCCCTCAAAACGCTACGACCGCAGTTCAGAAAAAAGCAAGACCGGCATTAGATCCATAACACGTATGGGTATCGCTGCGTAGTGTTTGTGTCATTACTAATGGGTGACCCGTTCACGGACCAGGGGCAACGGCGATCTTGACATCGTATACGTTGTAAACGACAGTCCGGGCATGCCAACAATTGTGCAATCATGCCGGATCGAAGAAGGCCACGCGGCCTTGCTCGCGCGCCAAGCCAAGCGTCGTCACCTCGAGGTTTCCACCTTGAGCAGCCTTTACCTGAAGGAAAAGGCTCTGGAGGAGGAGTTTCCCGGCATCGGATTTCGTGACTCTGCCGGCGGACGAGAGGCGTATGTGCTGGGACATCGCGTCGCGGTGTGGGAAGTGGTGGAAGCGCATCGCGAAGCCAAGACCATCGCCAGGACGTCTGAACACTTCCGATGGACCCCTGCGCTGGTGCGCTGTGCATTGGCGTACGCCAGGGCATATCCGGGGGACATCGAGCAGCAGCGCGAAGTCGAGGTCGGCGGGTGAAGCCGAGACTTCTGGCTGACGAGAATACGTCGCACCGATTGGTGGCCGCGTGCCGGCAAATCGGGGCCAACTTCCCAATCATTCACATTTCCGATTGGAAAGACGGCGCGTATTTGTCGGTGAAAGACCCGGCGCTGCTCATGGCGTTACGGGAATCGGAAATGATACTTGTCGGCTTCGATCGTGCGAGCATTCCGATGCACGCTGGCGAACTCACGCGCGAAGGTTTGGGGCATGCCGGCATCATCCTTTTCAAGCGTTCGGTGTCTGCGGTTGCGTACGGCAAGCAGGCCCGCCTGCTCGTGCATCTGTGGCATGAGGCTGAGGATTGGGATTGGGCGGATCGGATCGAGTATTTGCCGCGACCGTTAGCAAGCGAGCCCAGCGCGCAACGGTGACATCCCAGGCATCTGGTTGCGCCATTGGAAAAGGCGCCGTGAACGAGCCTCTGTCCCAAGAGTGGGGCTGGAGTTGGTCCGTTGAGAAACACGGGCCGGGAAGCCGTAGTCATCCTCCCGGCCCGCATGGAACCGTGTCTCTGCTTAAGAGCAGCCCAGGCTTTCGCCGCAGTTAAGGCACTTGTAACACGCCCCGTTCCGGACCGCCACGTGGCCGCAGTTGGGACAGGTGGGGGCGTCCTGCTGAAAGTGG
>JBEKFT010000023.1:0-9088 GCA_050013175.1 Verrucomicrobiota bacterium | reverse complement strand
GCAGATCCTGGGGAGTCGAAATCAGGCAGAATTCCCGGATGCCCCCCTCAATCAGGGTCGTCAATGGATAGTAAACCATCGGTTTGTCATAGACCGGCTGGAGCTGCTTGCTCGCCACCAGCGTGAGCGGAAACAAACGCGAGCCAGCGCCGCCGGCGAGGATTATACCTTTCATTCGGGGCACAAGTTAAGGAAAGCCGGCGGATGGAGGCAAGTGACAAGTGGCAGCTAGGGCAGGATCGAGAGGCGATAGAACCGTTGCGGGTTGGTGCCGATGGCATCGGAGGTTGTCAGGGTGGAATTGGTGCCCGGGATGGTGCCGCCCAAATTAATCCAGCCGGTTTGAGCCAGGTTCGTCTTGTATTGCACCTGATAAACCAAACCGGTCATTGCGTTCCAGGTGAAGCCAAAGGTGCCGCCAGTTTTGGCCGCCATCTGGACCGAAGTCGCAGGAACACGCATGACGTTGACGTCGTCGAGAGCCAGATAGCTGGGATCGTCCCAGAACCCGAATTGGAGGACCGAACTGCCTCCGGTGGCTGTCGCGATGAACTGGAGATTGGTCCAACCCGTCCCCGGGAAAGCCGGCATGTTGACCAGATGCAGGACGAGGTTCCCGTTCCAACTCACCCGGAATTCATTCGGAGTCTGACCGTCGGGACTGTTCAACCAACAGGACACCAGATAGGGCTGGCCGGCGGACGTCGAAAGGGTTTGGGAGAGAAAACCAAGCGAACCTGAGGTGCCCAGCAACGCCATGTAGTTGCCCGAGTGCGGATTGATCGTCGTGGTGCCGTTGATGGGAACATTACCGGTCACTGCGGTGGCCGAAGTATCTCCGGAGAGCGTCCAGTCGGTAAAATCGCCGGTCTCAAAGCCGCCGTTCTGGACCAGTTCGAGCGGAGACACCGTGAGCGTGACCGGGCGGAATTGCGTGACGCCGCTGGTCAGGTTGGAAAAACCCAGGTTCGCGGTGTAAACTGTCGGCGCCAGGGTCGCCGCGACCGCGCTGAGGCTCACGGTGACGCTCGTTCCCGAGCCGGAGGCAAGGGTGCCGCCCGTGATGGAGGCATCGAGCCAAAGGGGAATGTTGATCAGCGACCAACTCACCGAAGCCGCGCTGGAATTGGTCAACGAAAAGTTTTCCGAACTCGGACTGAACGGACCTCCAAAGCTGCCCGCGGCGCTGAATCCCGTCCCCGGCAGCAGCACCAGTGTGTCGGGCGTTGCGAGGGCGACGATCAGGTTGAGCCCGTTCGGGCTGCCCCAACCGGTGCAGAGATCGTAGCCCGAAACGGCAGAGAACCTGGAGGGACTGCTGCTGTGGAAGTTGTTGCCCGTGGTGATGTCGTGGAAGTCGGAGGCATAGGCCGGTCCCTCGCCGATCGCATAGACAGCCGGGTTGATGAAGCCGACCGGCGGCTGGCCGGCAACGGCCGCCTGCTGGTTGACCAGCGCCGTAAAGCCCGCCCACAACGGCGCCGAGACGCTGGTGCCCGATGCCTCGTACGTGCCCCCATTCTCCGCCTCCAGGAAAACATTCGTGGCCGCCATCGCCACGTCCGGAATGTTCCGCATCGTCGTCGATCCCTGGTTCAGGGACATGCTG
Source organism: Verrucomicrobiota bacterium (assembly GCA_050013175.1). Lineage (GTDB taxonomy): Bacteria > Verrucomicrobiota > Verrucomicrobiia > Limisphaerales > BOG-1460 > BOG-1460. The sequence goes on along the minus strand of JBEKFT010000023.1, from coordinate 7,479 downwards.
ACGTTGGTCTGCCAACTCGGGATCGCGTAGGCAGTGCTGATTCCACCGCCGCTGCCGAACCAGGTCGTCTCCGACGACCAGGGCCCGTTCGCACTGCTCGTCGATAATGAGGTGCCGCCAACAATTGTGATGTTCGGGTCGTCCGACGGAGTGTTGATCCAGCCGGTGTACGCTCCGTTATCGCCCGAGGACTCGAAGAAAGACTGCCCCTGCGTCTGATACTGCAGAAAGATATTCTCCGTGGTGGAGTTGATGGTAAAGCCCCACGAACAGCTCAACTGTTTCGCGGCATTGTTCGTCGCCATGCAGTTCAACACGTCGTTCGGACTGCTCCCTTCGTAAACGATCACGCTGGACAGCCCGGGCGCCATGGCGATGGCCATCTCGATGTCGAGCGACACCTCGGCGTCGGCGTTGGGGGCGCCGCTGTAGCCTGGAGTCCCGCTCACCCCGTCCAGGTAAATGTTCTGCAACGGGACGTCGTTCGTCAGACCCGCCTGGCTCTCGTACGTGGTGATGTCGCTCGCATAATAACCGTCCAACTCGAACAGCCCGACCGATTGCCCGGAGCCGATGAGCGACACGCCCGGAACATAGGCGGTCCTGAAATCGTACCCGATATACAACCCTCCCGCCGTGCCGACATTCGGCGTCCCGCTCGCGGTCCGATCCAGGGCGATCTTCTTGAGGTTCATCGGATGCGGGATGACATAATCATCGAGACCCTCGACGTCCAGGATCGGCACCCCCGGATCAACCGACGGCTCGGCATCCGGCGCGAAAAACGCCCGCCCTTCCGTCGGGTGCCTGTAAACCCGGAGGTTCAAATGGAAGACCTTCTCGATATCGGCGACCGACCCGCTCACGTCCAGCAACAGGCGATTGGCATGCGTGGCGGCCACGGTCAAACCGTTCGTCCGGGCGAAATCGATAACCGCCTGGTAATCCGGCTCGGTCGGACCGAACTTCTGCGTGAATTGCTCCGGAGTCAGGTAGTGACGATAGGCGGGGTTGGCAGGGTCGTAGAGTTGCCCGATCAGGCTGTTCAGGGCTTCCGGGTCGCGCAACGGAAGGCCGATCGCCAGCTTCAAACGCCGCGCCGAATCAAGGCGGCCCACCGGCGTCAGATGCAGCGCCGCCTCGGGCACGTGTCCTTTCAGCAACCGTCTTGGGGCAGTCTGTCCCGGCGCACCGGACACGAACGAAAAGACGGAGATCACCACGCAGAAGAACCAGCGGTTTTTCATAAGGATCAATGCGGACTCAGATCGATCAGTCCTGCGGGCGCCAGCAAAGCATACAACTCTCTGGCTCTCAAACCAGCAAAAAATGGGCCATAAACGAGGTCGGATGGCGTTGGCAAGCGGCCAAACCCGGCTCCGGCAAGCACCAAAGAAGGGTCCTGCGCGGGAGAAGGTTACCGCCGTGTGCCGGCCGAGAACCGGGCGAGTTTGTTTCGCCGGGCGCGGCGCCTCCGCTCCAAAACCAGGGTCTCCTTGCATAATGCCCAAAACCAAGCAAAAGATCGCATCCGATCGAGATGCGACTCGGGGAAAATGCGCGCTCAACCGCGCGTCCAACCACGCCTTGACCTTGCGGGAGTCACTCTCTAGCTTTGCTTTATGGCCAAATCGAACAAAGGGAAGCCACGGCCCAAGGCGATCATGCTGGGGATTGGCCTCGATGCCGACGGACACAAGCGGCTGACGACGGGGCCCAATTTCGCACTCGTGGGAGGCTCCGAGGAAACGCACGAGCTGATGACCGAGAAAGCCATCAAGATCAATGAAAAGCTCACCGTCAGGGGCAAGCAGTTGGAGGATGTCACCGGCCAGGAATTCGACGACATCGCCCACTCGGTCGGCCTGCAGCGTCTCCGTCCCAAATAAACATGAGGATATGGACTCACGCAACCAACCGGCATTACCCTCTGGAAAATTGAACTTGTGTCACTTCTCAGGACCAACCCCTTTGCGCGCAGGCCGGTGGATTGTTGTGCTGGTGTCGGCGGTCAGTCTCGGAACGCTGCGCACGGACGCGACAACATACTTCGTCGCATCGAACGGCTCGGACGCCAATCCCGGCACCAACCTCGCCGTCCCGTTTCAGACTATCCAACATGCAGCCACGAACATCGTGGCCGGTGACACTTGTTTCATTCGCGCCGGCGTTTATCATGAGACGCTCGTGCCGTCGAGTTCCGGCACCAGCAGTGCCCCGATCACGTTCGCAGCCTATTCAAACGAGGTCGTCACGCTCGACGGAGCGGATGTCGTGACCGGCTGGACGTTTTTGTCAAACGCCATCTATCAGGCATCCGTCAATTGGGATCTGGGGGAAGGTTACAATCAGGTGTTTGTGGACGGTGCGATGATGCATCAGGCGCAATACCCGGACTATGGCAATGGCGACGTATTGCATCCCGCCACTGCGAGCGTGACGGTCGGCAGCACAAACACCAATCTCATTACCAGCGCGGCTTGGAGCGGCAAACCCGACAATTATTGGGCGGGCGCGTGGTTTTCAGGCGGAGTGGGATATGCGTGGGCGTGGCAGAGCGCACGCGTGCTCAGTTCCACGGGCAGCACCATCACGGTGGATCCCGCGACGGAGACATCCGACTGGTGGTTCACTGGCAGTGGCAGCGGCTTTCTCTGGGGGCAATTCAGCTTCCTGGATGCCGATAACGAGTGGCATTTGCAGACCAACTCAACCGGCAACACACTTTACCTGCGGATCAGCGGTGGCGGCGATCCTTCCACGCACACCGTTGAGATGAAGCGGCGGAACTGGTGTGTGGACATCAACGGTCGGAATTACATCACAGTGAGCGGCCTGAACCTGTGGGCCGGGGCGGTAAGGCTTCAGGGCAACGGCAACGTGCTGCAGAACGGTCAGGGGCAATTCCTCAGCCACTACATGATCATCCGCCAGGGTTACTATGAAAACAACAATACGGAACAAGGCGACGGGGTGGAGATCAATGGCAACAGCAACATCGTCCGCGGTTGCATGCTGTTCAATACGGCCGGGTCCGGCGTGTATAGCAGCGGCAGCAGCAACGTCATCACCCGCAATGTGATTTATAATACCGATTACTCCGGCGCCTACGCCTGCTGCCTCGCCCTCCACGGCAGCGGGGATATCGTCACGTTCAACACCGCGCACAGTTCGGGCCGTGACATCCTCCGGCCCGAGGGCACCGGGTCCGACATCCGCTTCAACGATCTTTCCGCCCCGGGACTGCTGTGCAAGGATCTTGGCGTCATTTATGTCTGGGGCGTCAACGGTCAGCGGCCCGGCGGGCCGGCCACCCGCATCGCGTATAATTGGATCCACGACAACAACTATCCCATCCCTTCTGCGTTGATCTACCTCGACAACTATGACCGGAACTTTGTGGTGGACCACAATGTTTGCTGGAACAGCGGCGGGGATTCGGGCATCCGGATCAACGCGCCGGCCTATGGTCACTTGATTTACAACAACACACTTTTCAACTGCGCCGACGTGGGTGCTTACACCTATGATTCATGGCCGGGCAGCAACCCGGACCCAACCGTCTGGACGAACGACATTGATCAGTATTCGGCATCGAACAATCTCTTTCTCGCCGCTTCACCACAGACGCAGCTCGTGAACTGGACGAACGAGGTTTTCTGCCTGAAACCCACTGCGCCCGCCATCGATGCCGGTGTGGTTATTCCCGGTTTCACCGATGGTTACATTGGCAGTGCACCCGACCTGGGCGCTTATGAATTTGGCAGCCTGGCGTGGACTGCCGGCGTGGGATCCCGGCCCACGCTCGCCATCACCAGCACTGAACGCGGCAACCTGACGCTGACGGCTTCACCTGATGCAGCCTATTATTGGCTTTATACTGCGACGAATCTGACACCGACGGCCCCCTGGAATCCCGTTACCAACATGCCGTTCGTGTCAGGTAATCAATGGTCCGTGACATTGGCCACCGCCACCAACGCAACCAGCTATTATCGCCTGCAAACTCAGTGATGTTTGTTGCTTGAACTTTGTCGGGGCTTGGCGAAAACTCCCTCGTCCATGAGATCTCAGGCGTTTTTATCAACAACTCGGCGCTCCGCTTTTTTCTCCGCTCCAAAGGCATGAAGACACTACCGCGTCGCACATTCATCCGGCAAACCGCGTCAGCCGCGCTGGCTGCCCCCTTTATCAGCACCGCAGTAACCCGTGCGCTGGCGCAGGCGTCGGAGAAGAAAATCGGTTTCGCCCTCTGCGGTCTCGGCGCCCTGAGCACGCATCAAATCGCCCCCGCGCTGCAACACACCCAAAACTGCCGGCTGACGGGCATTATCACCGGCACACCCGCCAAGGCGGAGAAGTGGAAGGCGCAATACAAAATCCCGGACCGGAACATCTACAGTTACGAAACGATGGCGAAGATGGCGGACAACCCGGACATCGACGCCGTTTATGTGGTCACGCCCAACGCGCTGCACGCCGAACACACGATCCGGGCGGCAAAGGCGGGAAAACACGTGTTGTGCGAGAAGCCGATGGAGGCGTCGGCCGATAAATGCCAGCAGATGATCGACGTTTGCAAGGCGACCAACCGGCTGCTGGCGGTTGGCTATCGTTGCCGGTTTGAACCGCATAATCTCGAGTGCATCCGGCTGGCGCGGGAAAAGGTTTTCGGCGAGTTGCGGGTCATCCAGGCCTGTTTCGACATCCACCTCGACCTTCCGCCCGACGCCTGGCGATTCAACAAAGCCCTGGCCGGGGGTGGCGCCCTCATGGACGTCGGCATTTACGCGCTGCAAGCCACCCGTTTCATCACCGGCGAGGAACCCATTGCCGTCTCCGGGATGGAAACAAAGACCGACCCGGTGAAATTCAAAGAGGTGGACGAGACGGTGGTTTGGCACACGAAGTTTCCAAGCGGGGTGGTTGCCTATTGCAGCACCAGTTATAATTCCGCAGTCGTCGGGTGCTACCGGGCGGTCGCCGACAAGGGTTGGTTCGAGCTCGACCCGGGATTTTACTACGATGGCAACCGTGGGCGGCGCAGCGACGGCAAGGAAATACGGTTTCCCGAGGTCGATCCCCTCGGTCAACTCTACCAGTTTGCGGCCGAAATGGATGATTTCGCGCAGTGCATCCTGGCCGGCAAAGCGTCCCGGGTGCCGGGCGAAGAAGGCTTGCGCGATCTGAAAATAATGACGGCGATCTATGAATCCATCAAGACGGGAGGGACGGTGAAACTCGGATAGGATCCGGGGAAGGCTGAAGGATGAATGCAGAATAAAGAAACAAAACATCCCACGCTCCACGCTCCACGCTAAACAAGCACCGCGCAGATCCTGCTAACGTTTATTCCGGCCTGACAATCGCAGGTTCTTTTCGATCAGCCGGCAGCGCTGCTCCACACAAACCGAGGAGCGCATGCCGTCTTCCGGCGTGTTCAGCACGTAATCGAGCAACCCGTCCACCGTGCTGGTCGCGACGTGGGTGCGGGTGTCGGAGGAGCCGTAATAGATGAAAACGTCGCCGTTCTTGCGTGCGACCCAGCCATTGGCAAAGACCACATTCGAGACGTCACCGACCCGCTCCTCCCCTTCCGGGGCCAGGAAATAACCGCCGGGAGACCTGATGAGTTTGGTGGGATCCTTCAGGTCGCACAGGAAAAGATAGAGCACGTACCGCATGCCCGCGGCGGTGTTCCGCACGCCGTGCGCCAGGTGCAGCCATCCCTTGTTCGTCCGGATGGGGGCCGGGCCCAGGCCGTTTTTGCCTTCCTTGAGCGTGTGGTAAAAACGCGGGTCGATGATCTGTTCCTGTCCGATGACCGCGTTCTCGATGTCATCGCACAAACCCCAGCCGATGCCGTCGCCGGTGCCGGTGGCCGCGAAGTCGGTCATGGGGCGGGTATAGAACGCGTATTCCCCTTTGACGAATTCCGGATGGAGGACGCAATTGCGCTGGTGCCGGGAGTGGGTCTTGAGATCGGGCAACCGTTCCCAGTTCACGAGGTCCTTGGTGCGCGCGATGCCGCAGCGGGCGATGGCGGCGGACGGATCACCCGGTTTGGAGTCGTCGTGACGCTCGGCGCAGAACAGGCCGTACACCCAGCCGTCCTCGTGGCAGACGAGGCGCATGTCGTACAGGTTCGTTTCCTGCGGTTCGTAGCCAGGCATCCGGACCGGGTAATCCCAAAACCGGAAGCCGTCCACGCCGCTTTTACTTTCGGCGACGCCGAAGAACGACTTGCGATCCCAGCCCTCGACGCGGCCCATCAGGACGATATTGCCGTTCCACTCCATGGCGCCGACATTGAACACCGCGTTGATGCCCATCCGCGTCATGAGGCGCGGGTTGGTGGCGGGGTTGAAATCGTATCGCCAGGAAAGCGGTGTGTGGCCGGCTGTCAGAACGGGCAGTTCGTAGCGGTCGAAGATGCCATTGCCGTTCTTTTGCGGGCGATTGCGCCGCCGGATGAGTTGCGCGTGCTGCCGGCGGAGCCGCTTCAGTTGTTCGTTGAAGGATTTTGTGGTCATGTCAATTCAGTGATTCCGGGTTTGAGGGTAGGATGAAGTTTGCCCATGGCAATGTCATCAAAAGTGGCTACTCCGGAATCCGACGGGCCACTTGATCGATTCGTCGGGATGGTAATAATGCTGAGGCGAAACAAGACGCCTGTCGCGGAAACTGCGACGCGGGGCGTATCGCCGAATTAGAGCAACAACCATTCATTTGAAACCCGGCGGCCTGTCGATGATTCACCAGCACACTTCGCGCAGAACGTTCCTCAAGACCAGCGCCCTGGCGTTGCCGCTGGTCGCGGCCGGATGCGCAGGCGCCCGCACGGTTTGCGCGCGGCCGCGAAAAGGCCCCGACCCTTTCGTCCGCGTCCGCGACGGCAGGTTCGAACTGCGGGACCGGCCCTGCTTCTACGTCGGGACCAATCTCTGGTATGGCTGCTATCTCGGCGACCCGGCGCTGTCGGGCGGCCGGGAGCGGCTCGCGCGGGAGCTCGACCGCCTGCAACGGATCGGCGTGACGAATATCCGCCTGCTGGCGGGCTCGGAGACGTCGCCGCTGGCAGGCTCGATCCCCCGCGGCACCAAGCGGGGCGCGCGTGACTGGGACGAGGACCTGCTTCGCGGGCTGGATTTTTGCCTGGCCGAAATGGTGAAACGCAACATGCGGGGAATTCTGTTTGTCTCCAACTATTGGCAGTGGTCCGGCGGCTTCGCGCAGTACGTCCGCTGGGTGACGGGAGAAACCATCCCCGACCCGGACCGGCCGGTGGTGGCCCGTGGCGACTGGCACGCCTTCATGCAATTCTCCGCCCGGTTTTATACCCTGCCGGCTGCGAACGAGCTGTATCGCGCCTATGTTTCGCAGTTGATACAGCGCCGCAACACAGTCAACGGACAGATTTACCGCGATGACCCGGCCATCATGACCTGGGAACTGGCCAACGAGCCCCGCCCCGGCACC
>JBEKFT010000022.1:0-11302 GCA_050013175.1 Verrucomicrobiota bacterium | reverse complement strand
CGCAGCTTCCGGAATTACCGGATTCGCATCCTGTTCTTCTGCGGAAAGCTCAATCTCTACCCACTATGATCCCAGAAGAATCCTTTATTCCTCAGTTTCGCCAGCACCTCCGGATCCCGCACGTCCACCCAGCGTCCTTGGATTTCCAGACCGGCAATCTCATGATTCGCGGCGAGCATTCCGTTGATCGCATCGGTCAATTCATATTCGCCGCGGGGCGATTTCCGCAGTGCGGCGGTGAATTCGAACAGTGAAGGTTTGAAAATGTAAATGCCGGCGTTGTACCAGACCGGCGCGCCCGGTTTGAGCCAGCCGTCCGTGCGCAACTGCGCCAGTTGTTCCGGACCGGGTTTTTCCACGATCCTTTTCAGACAGAACCGGTCGTCGAACAGGTTCAGCCCCCCTTTGGCAACATCGTCGCCGCGCGTGACCGTGATCAGGCCGGAAAACCTCCCGTCGCCGAAGCGGCGGATCATTTGTTGGTACGTCTCCGGCGCCACGAGGATGTCCCCGTAGGTCAACAGGAACGGTGAGGAGCCGACAAAATCCCGGGCGGCCTCCGGGGCTTTGCCGGTTCCGTCCTGGACCCTTTGCCGGCCGAAGGCGATCCGGGCCTTCCATCGCGAGCCATCGCCAAAGTAGTCCTCGATCATGCCGGCGCGAAACCCGGTCACGATGAAAATCTCCCGCACGCCCGCGGCGAGGATTCCCTCGAGGATGTGTTCGAGGATGGGCTTGCCCTGCACTTTGAGCATCGGCTTGGGCAGCTCGTTCGTGAGATCCTTCATGCGGGTGCCCTTGCCCGCGGCCAGGATGACGGCTTTCATCCCCGTCAATGAACACGGGCCGGGGAGGATAAAAAAGATATTTCTTGGTTCGAGAACACTCTTGCAGAGCGCCATGACGGTGGCCTGCCCATCCTCATTAAGGCACTTTATCGGCCAAAAGAACGGAATTTGGAGCAGATGGCAGGTTCAATTCGATCAGGGATCACCGCCCTGCAGCTTGTGTTCCACCGGATTCCGGGCTGGCGGAGGACCGGGTCACAGCGCTGGCCGAGGCGACTTAGCCTCCGATCACAGCCTCCACCCGGATCGGTTCCCGGCGCGGACGACGGACCGGCAGGAGGTTGCCGGCGATTTCTTTCCCGTCCACCCGCAGCTTTTTGACGCCGCGTTGCTTGCCATACGGGTTCGTGACCTCGATCAGGTACGTATTGCCTCGGAAGCGGCGTGTGACGGTGAATCCCTTCCATTTCGCCGGAATGACCGGATCGACGCGCAGGCCGTTGTAGTCGGTCCGGATGCCGAAAAGCCATTGAGTCACCGTGAAGTAGGTCCAGGCGGCGGTGCCGGTGAGCCACGAGTTCTTGGCCTCGCCGTGCGTGGGAGCGTCCTTGCCCGCGATCATCTGCGCGAAGACGTAAGGCTCGCACCGGTGCAACTCTCCGATGTCCTCCCGCGCGGAAGGGTTGATGCGACGGTAATAATCGAAAGCGCGGTCACCGTTGCCAACCATGGTTTCGGCGATGATGATCCAGGGATTGTTGTGGCAGAAGATCCCGGCGTTCTCCTTGTACCCCGGCGGGTAGGTGGAGATTTCGCCCATGTTAATGTAGTACTTCGTGAAGGCCGGCTGCTGAAGCACAATGCCGTGCCGCGTGGCCAGGTGCTTGTTCACCGATTCCAAAGCCTGCCCGGCCTTGCCGTCCTCCAGCCCGATGCCCGCCATGATGCACATGCCTTGAGACTCGATGAAGATCTTTCCCTCGTCGCAGATCTTCGAGCCGATCGGCTTGCCGTAATCATCGTATGCGCGCACAAACCATTCGCCGTCCCAGCCGTGCTGATAAATGACCTTTTCCATCTTGGCCGTCTCGGCCAGACAACGTTCGGCTTCCTTGTTCTGACGGCGTTTTTTCGCGATGGCCGCGAGTTCCTTTCCCGCAAGCACAAACAAACCGGCGATGAAGACCGACTCGGCGACTTTCCCATCCTTGTTGGTCGTGGTCTGAAAGGATTGGCCCGGCGTGTCGGAGAAGCAATTGAGGTTCAGGCAGTCGTTCCAGTCGGCGCGGCCGATGAGGGGCAGGCCGTGGGGGCCGAGGCGTTCGAGAGTGTAGTTGAAGCTGCGGCGCAAATGCTCGTACAGCGGCTGCTCGGAGCCGGGTTCGTTCTCAAATTGCACCGGCTCATCCAGGAGGCGCCAGTCGCCGGTTTCCTTGAGGTAAGCCGCCACCCCCAGAATCAGCCAGTGAGGATCGTCGTTGAAGCCGCTGCCGATGTCGTTGTTGCCGCGTTTGGTGAGGGGTTGGTATTGGTGGAACGCGCCGCCGGAGCTGAGTTGCGTGGCCGCGATGTCGAGGATGCGTTCCCGGGCGCGGGCCGGGACCATGTGCACGAAGCCGAGCAGGTCCTGGTTCGAATCACGGAAACCCAGGCCGCGTCCGATGCCCGATTCATAAAACGACGCCGAGCGGGACATGTTGAAGGTCGCCATGCACTGGTAGGCGTTCCAGATGTTGACCATCCGGTTGGCGTGAAGATCCGGCGAATTCACCTGGTACAAACCCAGCACGCCGTCCCAGTAGGAGCGCAGCGCGTCGAAAGCCGCCGCCACGTTCGCGCCGTCGAGATACCGGGCGAGGATCGGCTTGATCGTTTTCTTGTTGATCGTCTGGGAGTTCGGCGGGTCGAATTTCCGGTCCACCGGATTCTCATGATAGGCCAGAACGAAAATGATCTCTTTGGTTTCGCCCGGCTTCAGGCTCACCTTGACGTGGTGCGAGCCGTGCGGCGCCCAGCCGTGCGCCACCGAATTGAACGATTTCCCGCGTTCCACAGCCGCCGGATTGTCCCAGCTCCGATAGGCGCCCAGGAACACGTCGCGTTGCGTGTCGAAACCGGCGAGTTTCTCCGAGCAGGCGAAGCAAGCGAAATGGTTGCGGCGCTCGCGATACTCGGTTTTGTGGTAAATGACGCCATCGACGATTTCGACCTGGCCGGTGCTGAAATTGCGCTGGAAGTTGGTGGCGTCATCCTGGGCGTCCCACAGGCAGAACTCGATGCTGGAAAAAATGGAGAGCTTCGCGGGCTTCTTGCGGCGATTCGTCACCTGGAACTTCCAGATCTCCAATGTCTCGCCCAGCGGCACGAAATAGCACGTCTGCGCGTCGATCTTCTTGTAGCTGGAGCCGATGATCGTGTAGCCCATGCCGTGGCGGCATTCGTAGGTGTCGAGCTGGGTCCGCGTGGGCTGCCAGGAAGGCGACCAGAACTTCCCATTGTCGTTGTCCCGGATGTAAAGATAGCGCCCGCCGAAATCAAACGGCGCGTTGTTGTAGCGATAGCGGGTGAGGCGGCGCAGCCGTGCATCGCGGTAAAAAGAATACCCGCCGGCGGTGTTGGAGATGATGCCGAAGTAGGCTTCACAACCCAGGTAATTGATCCAGGGCAGCGGGGTGTCGGGGCGGGTGATGACGTATTCGCGCTGTGGGTCGTCAAAGTGTCCGTAACGCATATTCGGATGGGTTTTTCAGGTGCTGGTTTATCCGGCTTAAGATGTGATTTCGGCTGGCTTGCCCTGATTTTCAGGAACAGGATCCGGCGTGGGCGCCGGGAGTTTGTCGTACCAGTTGAATTTCAGGATAATCGAGGTAATGACGAGCACCACGAGCGTGATGCCGGCGTTGTGGAAGTGGCGCGTCACCAGGAACATGGCGAGTACGATGAAACACGTCTGCCAGATGGTGCCGACCACGATATTGAACATGTCGCGGAAGAAATCCTTGTTCCGCTGAAAGCCCGGGTCTTCCGTCGTCACCTTGTCGCGGATGGGGCCCCAGAAACCCCACGGCCGCACGCGACGATAAAACTCCTTGAGCACAGCCTCCTCTTCGGGCGGCGTCATGAGGGTTCCGAGCAAAGCGGCCAGGACCGACACGACGAGAATAATCGGGAACTTGTTGATGTCATGAACTCCGGGCAACACCCGAGGCGAGGCCATTACCACCGAACTGGCAATCCCGACGGCCATCCCCCAGAAATAACCCCAGCCGTTGAACCGCCACCAATACCACTTGAGAACGTTCGAGGCGATGTAACCAGCCCACAGACCCGACACAATCCATTGCACGATCGAATTGATGGAATGTGTGATCAGGCCGAAGAGAAGACCGACGACGACCACCGTGAAGGAAACCAGATAGCTCAGCCACACATAGCGCTTTTGCGGAGCGTTGGGATTGATGTACCGCTTGTAAATGTCGTTGACGAGATAGGCCGGCGCCGCGTTGACGGTCGCCGCGAAATTCGACATGAACGCCGCCAGCAGGCCGGCGATAACCAGCCCCAGAATGCCGACCGGCACAAACCGCGCCAGGGCCAGCGGCAGTATTTTTTCGAGATCCAGCGTGCCGCCCATCGCCGCCAAATTCGGGGTGTAGAAGGCCAGGGCCAAAATCGTCAGGCCTGTGATCATCATGTATCGCGGGAAGAACAGCACCACGTTGACCGTAGAACTCATCAGCGCTGCCTCACGGGGGCCTTTCGTCGAAAGCACGCGCTGCATGTCATAATTGGGCGCCGGACCCGCCGCGCTGACCAGGATCCCCTTGAAACACATCATCATGAAGAAAATTCCAAAGAGCGAATAGCCGTCCGCGGCAATCCGGTTGTTGATTTCGGGAATGGTGGTCCAGTTCAAGTTGAGGTTCCAGCCGAAGAACAGGTCGTGCCAGCCGGCGGGCACCACCTGATTCAGCAGGTCCGGGGCAACTTTGACCATGGCGATGATGCCGATGGCGATGGAAGCGAAAGTCAGGATGCAAAACTGGATGACCTCGGTGAAAACCACGCTGAACATGCCGCCCTTGACGACGTAGAACGTCGTGATGCCCATCAGGATCCATGCATAGGTGTCGTCCGAAAGATGGCCCGGCAGGAACTCGCCGGCGAACTTGCCGATGCCCTTGGACGCATACGCCAGGAACCCAATCACACTCACCAGCGCATACACGACCACTATGATGTGCGAAGCCGTGGCGCCGCCGCCCTTGCCAAACCGGGTCTGGATCCATTCCGCTCCGGTCATCACGTTCGACCGCCGCAGCCAGACGGACATATAGACCATCAAAAAAATCTGGTTGAACACGGGCCAGATCCACGGCAACCAAACTCCTTTCATGCCATACGTGGCCGTCACATAAACCAGCCACATGGTGCCCGAGATGTCGAACATGCCGGAGGCATTGGACACGCCCAGCATGTACCAGGGCAGCTTGTTGCCACCCAGGAAATAGGACTTCATGTCTTTGGACGCCCGTTTGGAAACCCAAAAGCCGACAAAAATCGTGGCAATCAGGTACAGGATGATAATGCCGAGATCGATCCAATGAAGTTGCATAGGGTTGGAGGGGTGCGTTGGTGGACGTTAACTGACCCGGGATGGCTTCGTGGACGCTGCGCAGGCAAGGGGGAATCTAAGGTTGGCCCAGTTCATGGCCGGATTTTAATTTTCTGACTGATGACGTCAAGGGGGAACGCAACGGCCCGTGTCAGCGAAATTGATGACAGGACCGGCGCTCCGGAGGGCTTGCAACGACAATCGAGAATCGGTTTTATTTTAGGATGTCAATGAATCTTCAGGCTTCCGCTTCAGGGACTGCAGCCCGTGGCATGGAACAGAGTCGCTGGGCGCTCGCGCTGCTCGTGACGTCGCTCCTGAACCCCGCCCGTGCTGACGAGGTGACGCTTGCAATCCGGCTCAACACGGTCGGCTATGTGCCGCAGGCGGAAAAAAGAGCCACCATCGCCACGCCTTGCACAACCTTTGCCGTCGTGCAGCTCCCGGGCGGGCAGAAGGTTTTTTCCGGTCGCGTCACCGGCCCAGTGCTGAATCCCGACACCCGCGAACAGCTCTATACCGCCAATTTTTCCAACTGCGAAAAGCCCGGCGACTATGAACTGGAGATCCCCGGCGTGGGCCGGTCCGCGCCGTTCCGCATCGCTCGCGACGTTTACAGCGAACCCTTCTCCACAACAATGCTGGGCATGTATCTGTGGCGATGCGGCACTGCTGTCAGCGCCACCTATCACAACCAAACCTTCGCCCACGGCCCGTGCCACACCAACGACGGCTGGCTCGATTTCGTCGGCGGCGGGCACACGCAGAAGGACGGCACCGAAGGCTGGCATGACGCGGGCGATTACAACAAGTACACCGTCAATGCCGGCGTGGCAGTCGGTACCATGTTCCGGGCCTGGGAGGATTTCGGGCCCCAAATCCGCCGGATCCGCCTCCAGATCCCCGAGTCGGGAGGTCCGCTGCCGGATTTTCTGGCGGAACTGAAATGGGAGATGGATTGGGTGCTCAAAATGCAGGCGCCGGACGGCTCGGTGTATCACAAATTGAGCGCCCAGAAATTCGGCGGCTTCATTCCGCCGGACGCCGAAATCACCCCGCGCTATTTCACCCCCTGGGGCAGCGAAGCCACCGCGGATTTCGTCGGGATGACCGCTCAGGCCGCCCGGCTTTTCCGGCCTTACGATCCAGCCTTCGCCGATCGTTGCCTACAGGCCGCCTCGAAGAGCTATGCCTTTTTGACGGCCCATCCCGAATACCATCGCGCGGATCAGGCCGGCTTCCGAACCGGCGCCTACGAAGCGAACGAACCGGATCGCCGCCTGGGCGGGGTTCCCAATAATCGCTTGTGGTCGGCGGCGGAATTGTGGGAAACGACAGGTGCCCCCGACGTTCTGCAGGATCTGGAAAATCGCATTCGAGCCACTCACGCCCGCGTCAACCCGGATTTCGATTGGGAAGAAGTGATGGATCTGGGGCTGCTGACCTATGCCTCCTCTCACCGCCCTGGCCGCGACCCGGCTTTGCTGAAGCAGGTCTGCGACAACCTGGTCGCCGCAGCGGATGGTATCGTGCAATCTTGCAACCATCACGGCTATGCCCGCCCCCTGGGTTCGACCTATTACTGGGGCTGTAATGGCGGCGTGGCGCGCCAGACAATGCTGCTGATGGCTGCAGACCGCTTGGTCCGCGCCGATTCTCCGGCAACAGGCCTGGGCGGCGCCCAGCCTCTGATCCAACCCGCCGCCCGCCCCTCCGCCAAGCCGGAGTATCGAGCCGCAACTCTCGACGCGTTGAACTATCTCCTCGGCCGAAATTGCTACGGCCGCTCCTTTGTCACCGGAATCGGGTTCGACCCTCCGATGCACCCGCATGATCGCCGCTGCGGGGACGGAAAAGGTCCCTGGCCCGGTTATCTGGTCGGAGGCCCTCATCCCGGCCCCGCCGACTGGTATGATGCCCAGGCGGCATTCGCGTCCAACGAAATTGCCATCAACTGGAATGCCGCCCTGATCTATGCCCTGGCGGCCTGCCTCGATTGAGAGGAGCCGTCACCGCGCCGCCGATGAGACGGCCGGGTTGTCAAGCGGTCCGGCTTTGCCGGCGATGACTTCCTCTCCAAACGCTCTCGTCACCAACTCCGGCTTCGGCGGCCTGGTCAACAGGCTGACGACCGGCATCACCAGCAGCGGCACGAACATCGCAATCGCGCCCGCCACGGGAATCAGGGGCTTGCCCCACAGGAAGAACAGACCCACAGCCGTGCCGACTCCGGAAATCATGCCGGCATACGCGCCGATCTTGGTGGCCCGCCGCCAGAACAGCCCGTAGAGGTAGGGCGCCAGGAAGGCGCCGCTCAACGCGCTCCAGGCGATGACCATGAGGTTGACGATGACGTCCACTTTGCTCACCGCGATCCACAAGGACAACGCCACAAACACCCCGCACAGCACGCGCATCAGGATCATGGTCCGCCTGGGATTCTTCTCCCGGTTTCCCGAAGCGCCGTACAGGTCGATGGCAATGGCCGAACTGCTCACCAGGACGAGCGACGACAGGCTGGACATCGAGGCTGAAAACACCATCAACAGGATGACCATCGTCAGCCAGGCGGGGACATAGGTCGTGATGAACAGCGGCATGAGCAGGTCGAGTTCCGGCTTGCCCGTTTGGGGATTCGCAATGGACGCCAGGTCGGTTTTCGGATTGGCAAAGAACAGATGCGTCAGGGCGCCGCTGTAATACGCGCCGAAGGACATGAACAGGGCAAAAACGGTCGCGATGACCATCGCGCGCTTGACGTCGGTTCTGCTGCGGATCGAGTAAAATTTCTGCACCATCTGCGGCAGGGCCCACGGCCCGAAGCTCGTGATGAGCACGAGCGAGACCAGCGTCACCCAGCCCGGAAACGCCGGCCCAGTGGGCGGCGGCGGCGCGTGCAACGCCGGAGCATACTTCGCGTCCAACAGCACGGTGAAACTCGCGACCAGTCCGCCTTTCATGCCGACCAGGAGCAGGACCATGGTGATGACGCCGAAGAACTCGACGATGCCCCTGATGAAATCGCTCAAGGCCACCGCAAAGTACCCGCCCATGATGAGATAGACGCCCGTTAAAACAGCCAGGAACACAAGCGCCTGATTGTATTGCAGCCCCAGCGTCTTCTGGAACAGGTAACTCAAGCCCATGTAAACCGACGCCGAATAGGGCACCAGAAAGACGAATACCACAAGTGCCGAAATCACCTGAAGCGGCGGACTGCCGTACCGGGCCTTGAGGAACTCGGGCATCGTCATCGCGTTCAAACGCGCGGTCATGTCCCGCGTCCGGCCCGCAAGGATCCACCAGGCAAGCAACGTGCCGATCAGCGTGTTGCCGAGCACGATCCATAACGTGTGGATGCCGAAACCCCAGCCCAAACGCCCGGCGTAACCAATGAACAGCACCGCGGAAAAATAGGTCGTCCCATAGGCAAACGCGCTCATCCAGGGGCCCAGCGATCGTCCGCCGAGGAAGAAATCCCCGACGTTCTTGGTCCGTCTCATGCACCAGAATCCAACGGCGAGCATCACCAGGACATAGAAGATCACCAACCCGGCGTAGAAGAGCGCGTTCATAACGTGATAAGCATCCTGTCGCAGATGGCAGGTGTGAATAAAGATTAATTATGAATAATTGCGCCGCTTTTTTTAACGCAGACGCATACGGGGGTCGCCCATTAGGGCGTCTGTCAACAGGTAAAAAAGTTTTCGTTCCCAATTGTTCTTTTATCGGGTTTGACTCGCCGCTGCCGGAGAGTTCGTTTTGCCAGGCTCGGTTCGAACCTGTCATTTCGTCTTTTGATTCCGGAGGCTAATCGGCGGGCCATTGCTTGCGCCGAGGCGATCCGTTCAGTCACCCATCTGGTTCTAGCGCGTGCGCCGGGAATTCTTTTCTCTAAAAGCTTCCCCGATTTTTGTTTTTCCATCCGTGCCGCGCCCAATCCCGATTCATCGGGATCCAGAAAACGTTCAGTGCCGGTCCGTGTTCATTCAGTTCGTAAGAACTCTGGTTTCACCGGCCCCGGTTGTCTGGCGCCGGCGTCCAACCCGTTATTGACTCACGGCACGGTCGAATCGCCTGCAAAACTTTCTCTCGCAGCTTCACTATTTGCTTAACTCAGAGGAGTGCGGCCGCCTCCAATCAGTCCTGAGGGCTTTGCGCCAACCCTTTTCACTGGCTGACGACCGCGCTCCCAAATTCACGTGCTCATGTCGCTTTTGCGGGCTGCCCAAACATGCGCTGCGAGTCGTAGTCGGTGGCCTCGGCGATGAGATACCAGGCCGCCTTGGCCAGTTTGCAGGCCAGGGCCTTGACCGCAATCACGTTGCTCGTCTTGGCCGCCTTGCGGTCAAACCACTTCCGGCATGGTTCGTCATAACGCCGCGCGAAGTTGGCAGCTTCCACAAACGCCCAGGCCAGATATTTATTGCCACATTTGGAGTTGTTCTCGCCCTTCCTCTTGCTGTTGGAAGTCCGCTGGGCCGCCACCGTCCGGCAGTAGCTGGCAAAATTGCCGGGACCGGCAAAACGCTGGATGTCCCCCACTTCCAGGCTGATGGTCATTCCTAAAATCCGGCCCACTCCCGGCAGCGTCGTCAGCTTGGGGTAGGAGGGCAGCTCCCGCGCGCAGCCCAGCACCGCCCGCTCAATCTTTTCGATGCTCTCAGTCAGAGTGTCGATCTGGTTAATCTGCATCCCGGCGATGAGCTGATTGGCCGGATGCTCGTAGAGCCCCTGGGCCTCTTTGACCTCCAGTTCCTTGAGCCGGCTCAGCGTCATCTCCTGGCCGGTGGTGCGCGTGTAAAGACTCTTGAAGCTGAGCATCAGCGCCGTGCGGTGATGGACCAGCGTCAACCGGCGCCGCAGCAGGTCGCGCACGGGCCGCAACTGCGCATCATAGATGTGGCCGGTGGGCAGAATGTTCAGGCGCAACAGTTCGGCCAGAAAGAACGCATCGTTGGTGTCGTCCGCATGCTTGATGCCACTGTACTGTTCCATCCCGGCGGGGTTGGCCAGCACCACCGGATACCTCAGCCCTTGCAGCCCATCCACCAGCCAATACCAGTTGTAGGTGGACTCCACCGCTATCTGCCGCAGTCGTTTCTTGTACGGCGCCAGGAATTTCACGACTTCGCTGAGCCGGCACTCTCATTGGTCGCCTTTCGGTTCAAGGTTGTTGTTGTTCATTTTATCTCTATCGAACGACAACTTCTTTACCGCGAGGCGACCGCCTCGCTCAATCACCATCGCCCTTAATGCTTATCAGTCCTAGAAAAGTGACATTTTAGATTTGACGGCGGACCATTTTGGTCTGTAGTCTGGGCCGCATCATGGCTCGTCCGTTGCGCATTCAATATCCGGGAGCGGTGTATCATCCGCCTTCGCTTGAAGCTTGCGTCTCCGCCAAGGCTACGACGGCACAGGACGGCGGGACAGACGTGATGGCGCGTGGCAACCACGGGCAGGAGATTTTCCAGGATGACCGGGACCGGCAGTGCTTTCTGGAGACGCTGGGGGAGGCGTGTGAGAAGACCGGCGGGTGAAAAGGTCAGTCCAAGAAAAGTAACACCCAAATTGACAAGGCTGTTTTAGGTTTCCGAACAGTGCCCGAAAGATAAAAAACAACCCCGACCCATTTTGGCCGGGGCGTTTTGTTGATCAATTTTGGTGACGTAAATGTTATGCGGGCACCAATTCGATTTTTACTTTACGCCCCAAAGCGCGGGCAGCTTTGCCCAGCGTGTTCAGTGTGACCGAGGAGTTGGACGCATCCAGCAACCGGTCCACCGCCGCGCGGCTGGTTTTCATCCGGGCTGCCATTTCCGCCTTGGTGACCGATTTTTCTTCCAGCAGGCGGCTGATTTGCAGGCTCATGGCCTGCTTGAGCGCGCGGGCCTCG
>JBEKFT010000021.1:0-9449 GCA_050013175.1 Verrucomicrobiota bacterium | reverse complement strand
CTGATTCAATCCTTGAGCCGACTTGTGGGATTGGTGCGTTCCTCGTCGCGGCCGCCGAAGCCTATCCGAAAGCACGGCTGTTTGGGTGGGACATCAACTGCGATTACATCGAGCAGACCAATACAGCATTGGTCCAAGCGGGCGCAGCGAAGCGGGCATCCACCGGCCAGCGGGATTTCTTCGACCACGATTGGGAAGCGGAAGTGGCGGGCCTGCGCGGCTCCCTACTTGTGTTGGGGAATCTGCCGTGGGTTACCAACGCGGCAGTTTGCGGCATGAACGGCACAAATCTCCCGGCGAAGGAAAATTTCCAAGGCTTTCGTGGCATCGAGGCCCGCACCGGGAAATCCAACTTCGACATTTCTGAGTGGATGCTCATCCGGCTGGTCAAGGCATTGCGCGGACGAAACGCGACCATCGCGATGCTTTGCAAGACGGCCACCGCAAGAAAGCTGCTGCGCTTCGCCTGGCAGAACGATGGCAGGATCGCGAGCGCGTCACTCCGCCGTATTGACGCGAAGAAACACTTCGGTGCGTCGGTGGACGCCTGCCTTTTGCTTGCGCGCACCGGCGAAGCCGGGCCTGCTGAAGGGGACGTTTTCGACGAGCTCGCCGCAAGGCGGCGTGCAACGACCTTCGGCCTGGCCGGGCGGGATCTGGTTTCCGACATCCGCACCTATCGCCGCCTGAAACATCTGGAAGGACTCTGCCCGTATCAATGGCGTTCCGGGGTAAAACACGACTGCGCTTCGGTAATGGAGCTGCGGCGAACCAACGGAAATGCGCTCCAGAACAAACTGGGTGAAGTCATCAGTATCGAATCCGATTATTTATTCCCGCTGCTGAAATGTTCCGACCTTGCCAATAGCCGCATCGAGCCGACAAGGTTTGTCGTCGTGACTCAGAGGCGTGTGGGTGAAGACACCGCCATCATTGCAAGCACAGCCCCGCGCACCTGGCGCTATCTCGACTCTCATCGCAAGTTTTTTGAGGCTCGAAAGAGTTCCATCTACAGCGGTCGCGCCCCCTTCGCACTCTTCGGCATCGGCGACTACGCCTTCGCACCATGGAAGGTTGCGGTGTCCGGACTGCACCGAAGGCCACGGTTCGAGTTGGTCGGGCCGGTCGAAGAAAAGCCTGTGCTGTTTGACGATACTTGCTACTTCGTGCCCTTCGAGAACAAGTACGAGGCGCAAGTTGTCGCCGCGATTGTGAACTCGGAGCCATGCCGGCAATTCCTGGCATCGCTCACTTTCTCGGACTCAAAGCGCCCCATTACGGTTGAACTGCTCCAACGGCTCAACATTGGCGCCATCGCTGAGGAGGCCGGCCTCGCCGATGATTGGGCTGCGTCACGGAATCAGCCGACAGGTCACTCGGAGCAATCTGTTTCACTCCAATCTGAGTTTGTGATGGAGCGACCCGCAAAAGCAATTTGAACGTCATCGCCGAAAACGCCGTCTTGCACATCCCAAGTGCCCTTTTTGCTGGGATTCATGAAGGTACCGCGTTGAAGCGCCTTCGGAACGCGGCCCAAACGCCCCTTCAAAAAATCCTCAAAGAAACCTGTTGCGCTGATTGTTGCGTTTGTTATATTCCCCGCTCCGTTTCCCCCGAACCGGCGGAACGGACAGCATAACCTGCGAAACCGATAACTGGCCTCCGGCTGGGGGCAGGATTGATGGCTTCGCTCTCCAAGTAGCTGACTTGGGAACGGTATTGATTTTATGCCAGTAAAGACATTTAGACCGCTGACGCCGTCCACACGATACGTCACGTTTGCGGACTACAGCGCCGTGACCAAGACCACGCCCGAAAAGAGCCTGGTCGAGATCCGGAAGAAAAGCGGCGGACGTAACTGTTACGGCCGCGTCACGGCGCGGGGCATCGGCGGCGGTCACAAGCAGAAAATCCGCATCGTGGATTTCAAGCGGAACAAGCACGGCGTGGAAGCCACGGTGTCGGCGATTGAATATGATCCGGGGCGCACGGCGCTTCTGGCGCTGCTGCAATACCAGGATGGCGAGAAGGCCTATATCGTTGCTCCCGCCGGCATGCAGGTTGGCGCGAAACTGATGAGCGGTCCGACGGCCCCTGCGGAGCTGGGCAATTGCCTCCCGCTGAAGTCCATTCCCGTCGGCATCGCCATTCACAACATCGAGTTGACCCCCGGTCGCGGCGCTCAGATGGTCCGCACGGCGGGCGGCGCGGCGACCCTGATGTCGCGCGACGAAGGGTACGCGCAGGTCCGGCTGCCCTCCGGGGAAATCCGCAAGATCAACGAGAATTGCTGCGCGACGATCGGCCAGGTGGGCCATGCGGAGCACGAAAACGTGGTTCTTGGCAAGGCGGGCCGTTCGCGGCACCTGGGGATTCGCCCGGTGAACCGCGGCGTCTCGCGCAATCCGGTGGATCATCCGAACGGCGGCGGCGCCGGCAAGTCGAAATCCGGCGGCGGCTGGCAGCAGCTCACCTCGCCGTGGGGGTTGCTTGCGAAAGGCTACCGCACGCGGCACAAGAAGAAGTCTTCGAACCGGTTCATCCTGGTGCGGCGCGATGGCCGGCCGATGAAGAACAAGTAATCACTTTCAACTATGGGACGCTCGATTAAAAAAGGTCCGTTTGTGGATTTCCACCTCCTGGACAAGATCCAGAAGGCGAAGAGCACGAATCAAAAGACGCCGATCAAGACGTGGTCGCGCCGTTCGATGATCACGCCGGATTTCGTGGGTCTGACCTTCACGGTTCACAACGGCAAGGTGTTCAACCCGGTGTTTGTGACGGAGAACATGGTGGGGCACCGGCTGGGGGAATTTTCACCGACGCGCTCGTTCAAGAAGCACGGCGCGCACACGGCCAAGGCCGAGGCGAAGTAATATGCAAGTCCACGCCATTACAAAAAACGTGAGGATGTCGGCGCAGAAGATGCGCGAGGTGGTGCGCCAGATCCAGGGATTGCCCGCGCTGCAGGCGCAGGCGGTGCTGGCGGTGGTGCCGCGCAAGGGCGCCCGGTTCGTGGCCAAGACCTTGAGGTCCGCCATGGCCAACGCCGAGGATTTGAAGGAGCACAAGCAGGAGTATCGCGACTTGAAGATCGAGGCGTTGCGGGTCAAGGAAGCCCTGGCCCAAACCGCTTCCACGCTGCGGCGGTTCACGCCCAAGGCCCGCGGGTCGGCCGGCCCGATCCTGAAGCGGAATTGCCACGTCAAAATTGTGTTGTCAGACGAGTAATTGTATGGGTCAAAAAACCAATCCAATCGGTTTTCGCGTCGCCGTCAACAAGGACTGGCGCTCCAAATGGTACGCCGGAAAAAAGGAATTTTCGAAACTGCTCACCGAGGACCGCGACATCCGCACTCTGCTCAAGAAGAAGCTGGAGTCGGCGTCCGTCCCGAAAATCCTGATCGAGCGCGCCGCCAACCGCTGCCGTGTCACCATCCTCACCGCCCGCCCGGGCGTGGTCATCGGCCGCAAAGGCGCGGAAATCGACAAGCTCAAGGAAGAGCTGAGCCGGATGACCGGCAAGGAGATTTACGTCGATATCATCGAAATCAAGCAGCCGGAAACGGATGCGCAGCTCGTGGCGGAAAATGTCGCGCTGCAACTGGAGCGGCGGGTTTCGTTCCGTCGCGCGATGAAGAAGGCCCTGCAGACGGCGAAGGATTTCGGCGCCGAAGGGATCAAGATCCGGTGCGCCGGGCGGCTGGGCGGGGCGGAACTGGCGCGCGTCGAGCAGTATCACTGGGGCCGCGTGCCGCTGCACACCCTTCGGGCGAACATCGATTACGGATTCGCCGAGGCCCTCACCGTTTACGGCAAGCTCGGGGTCAAGTGCTGGATCTGCAAAGGGGAAACGAAGTCCGACAAGGCCCCGAAGCCGGCGGCCGAGGCGGAGCCGATGCCGGTGAAGTGAAACGAGCGGAATCGCCGCAATGATTTGACGGAAATATGTTATGCCATTGATGCCCGAAAGAGTGAAGTACCGCAAGATGCACCGCGGCAACCGCGCCGGCCTGGCCTACCGCGGAAACACGGTCGCATTCGGCGAGTACGGGCTGATGTCCCTGGAACGCTGCTGGCTGGACACGAAGCAGATTGAAGCCGCGCGCGTGGCCATTGCCCGCAATATGAAGCGCCACGGCAAGATGTGGATCCGCATCTTTCCGCAGAAGTCGTTCACGAAGAAGCCTCTCGAAACGCGGATGGGCAAGGGCAAAGGCCCGCTGGAATCCTGGGTGGCCGTCATCCGGCCGGCAAACGTGCTGTTTGAAGTGGACGGTGTGACGGAGGCGGACGCGCGCGAGTCGTTGCGCCTGGCGGCGACGAAGCTGCCGATCAAGACGAAATTCATTTCGCGCCACCGCGTCAGCCGTTAGTCGATTCTATGAAGATGCCGGAATTGAAAGACATGACTCTGGTGGAGCTGGCGGCAAAGGGCCGCGATCTGCGCCAGGAAGTATTCAACCTGCGCCTGCAGCAGGCCAGCGCCCGCATCGAGAAACCGGGGCGGCTGCGGTCGCTGCGACGCGACATCGCGCGCATTGAAACGCGCATTTCGCAATTGCGGAAAAAAGCGGCATGAACGCGAACGGTGACACCGCTGAAACGTCGCGGGAGCACGGCAAGAGGCTCGATTCGACGGTTGGATGAAATGACGATGGAACGATGATTATGGCTGAAGCAACGAAAAGTCCGGAAACCGCCCGCGCCAGTCGCAAAGAGCGCGTCGGGGAAGTCCTCTCCAGCAACATGAGCAAGACGATCGTGGTGCGGGTGGAACGGCGTTTCCCGCATCCCAAGTTCAAAAAGGTCGTCACCGGCTACAAGAAGTTTTACGCGCATGACGACAAGGGTGACGCCAAGGTGGGCGACCGCGTGCGCATCGAGGAAACGCGGCCGTTGTCCAAACTCAAGCGCTGGCGACTGGTGGAAGTCGTCGAGCGCAGTTCGGGCGTGACGCCCGTGACGGTATGACCCGGCAGCCCGCATTCCGGTTCAGGTGATTTATGCTGCAACTTCGATCTCATTTGGATGTCGCGGACAACACCGGCGCGAAGGTGGCGTGGGTCATTGGCGTGCTGGGCCGCAACCAGCGCTATGCGCACGTGGGCGACGTGGTCAAGGTCCACATCAAAGACGCCGCCCCGGACGGGCAGGTGAAGAAGGGTGAAGTCTGCGACGCGGTGGTCGTCCGGACCCGGCAGCCGATCCGGCGCGATGACGGTTCCTATCTGCGGTTCGACAGCAACGCGGCGGTCATCATCGACAAGGACCTGAATCCGCGGGGCACGCGCATTTTCGGGCCGGTGGCGCGGGAGCTTCGCGAAAAGAAGTTCATGAAGATTATTTCGCTCGCGCCGGAAGTGATTTGAGTTATGCAAAAATTTCATGTGAAAAAGGGCGACGAGGTGGTGGTGCTGGCGGGAGCCGAAAGAGGCAAACGCGGCAAAATCATCGCCGTGAACCCGCAAAAGGCGCGGGTCATCGTCGAAGGGTTGAAAATGATCAAGCGCCACACGCGCAAGAGCCAGGACCGCCCCCAGGGCGCGATCGTGGAGCGCGAGGGCACGATCCATGTTTCCAACGTGATGAAGGCCGCGGATTTCGACGCCCGGGCCGCCCGGCGCGGGGCGGGGGCTCCGGCCCCGGCTTGAAAGAACCCGATGTCAAACCAGAACGAGAGCCAGAGCCAGTTGATTGAGCACCGCCACGGCAACCTCCGTGACACAGGAAAATGAAGGCCAGACTTTACGAAAAATACATCAAGGAAGTCGCGCCGGCGCTGAAGGAAAAGCACCGGTACGCCAACGTCCATCAAGTTCCGCGGCTGGAAAAGATCGTGGTGAACATGGGCGTCGGCGCGTCCCTGGAGAAGAGCGCGGTGGACGACGCGGCGAAAGACCTGGCGCTGATCACCGGACGCAAGGCTGCCGTCAGCAAGTCGCGCCACAACATCGCGAACTTCAAACTGCGCCTCGGCCAGCCGATCGGCTGCCGCGTCACGCTGCGGCGGGATGCGATGTACGAGTTCTTTGACCGCCTGGTGGCGACGGCGCTGCCCCGGATTCGTGATTTTCGGGGGTTGTCACCACGCAAGTTTGACGGACGCGGGAATTATACGTTCGGGGTGGCCGATCAGACGATTTTTCCCGAGATCGAGCTGGACAAGATCAAGCGGACGCAGGGGATGGACATTACGATTGTGACCAGCGCCCCGAGCGATGCGGAGGCGTTGGAATTGTTGAAGATGATGGGGCTCCCGCTTGCCGAAGCCAAGGAAACGGCGCACAAGGGCGCACCGGGAGCGCCGGGAGCGCCGGGAGCGCCGGTGGCACCGGGAGTACCGGGAGTACCGGGAACGCCGGAAGCGAAGGAGTAAGCAGAAATTATGTCGAAGAAATCGTGGAGAGAACGCAACAAGCGCAAGCAGGAGACGGTGAAGCAATACGCCGCGCTGCGCGCCGAGTTAAAGGCCAAGCGCGACTACGCCGGCCTGGCCAAACTGCCGCGCAACGCCAGCCCGACGCGCGTGGTCAACCGCTGCTCGATGACCGGCCGCCGGCATGGTTATTTGCGCAAGTTCGGCTGCTCGCGATTGACGTTCCGCGAGGCGGCGCTCAACGGTTTGATTCCCGGTGTGACGAAGGCGAGCTGGTGACGAATGATTCGTCCGCCTCCCCGCTCCGCAGCCGGGGAGGGCAAGGACGGAAACGAAACAAATATGACTGACCCGATTTCTGACATGTTGACACGGATCCGCAACGCGCAACGCGCGCTGCTGCCGGCCGTGGAAATGCCGCACTCGCGCATCAAGGAAAGCATCGCTCATATTCTGAAGAGGGAAGGTTACGTGACGGAGGTGGCCGTCGAGGGCAAGCTTCCCCGGATGATCAAGCTCAAGCTCAAGTATCAGGGCAAGAAGAGCGTGATTGAGGGGCTGCGGCGGGTGAGCCGGCCGGGCTTGCGCCATTATGTGGGCGCCACGGAAATCCCGCGGGTGCTCGGGGGCCTGGGTGTGGCGGTTGTTTCGACGCCCGAAGGCGTGATGACCGGGGTTCAGGCGCGCAAGAAGAACCTCGGGGGAGAATTGCTTTGTTACGTCTGGTGACGCAGCGGCGTGTTGACGATTCAACCCTTTAACAATTTAACGAACTCATGTCGCGAATAGGAAAACAACCGATTGCCATTCCACCCAAAGTCAAGGTGGAGATCAAGGGCCAGCAGGTCTTTGTGGAAGGCCCCAAAGGCAGGCTGAATTTCGAGCTGCCACACCGCACGAGCGTGAAGGTTGAAGACGGCAAGGTCCTCCTCGCACGGCAGGGCGATGACGCGCAAGCCAAGGCGCTGCACGGATTGAGCCGCGCGCTCGTGAACAACATGGTCCGCGGGGTCAGCGAAGGATTCGTCAAGAAACTCGAAATCCAGGGCGTCGGCTTCAAAACCGCCGTGCAGGGCAAGGTGGTGAACCTGCACCTCGGCTATTCGCATCCGATCAATTACGCGATCCCGGACCAGATCAAAGTGACCGTGGAAGAGAACACCAAGGTGACCATCGAGGGGCCGGATCGGCAGGTGGTGGGGCAGGTGGCGGCCGAGATACGCGCCTTCTACCCGCCGGAACCGTACAAGGGCAAGGGCGTCCGGTACGCCGGCGAACACGTGCAGCGCAAGGAAGGCAAGACGGTGCAATAACAGCGATGCGCGATGCCCGGATTGAACCTGAGAAAGTCGGAACCCATTCGTGAAGTGCTAAAATGAGAACGGAAAAGAAACAGCAACTGGCGCAATTGCGACGCTGGCGCGTGCGCAAGAAAATCAGCGGCACGAAAGAGCGTCCGCGCATGAGCGTTTGCTTTACGAACCAGAACATCCACGTCCAATTCATCGACGATGCGGCGGGCAGGACGCTGGCCGCCACCTCGACGGGCAGCAAATCGATTCCCGACCGGGAGAAGCTGGCCGCCAACGTCAAAAGCGCCAAGGCGGTGGGCGCCTTTGCGGCCAAAGCCGCTTTGGATCAAGGGATCAAACAGGTGGTTTTCGACCGCGGCGGCGCCCGCTACCACGGCAAAGTCAAGGCGCTGGCCGAGGCGGCCCGCGAGGCCGGACTGAAGTTTTAACCTCCGAAGAAAAGAGAACATACTGTGGCTGAAACCGAAATCGTTCATACCCCAGGCGACGAACAGCAGCGCGGTCCGCGCGGACCCCGGAAGCGGGCCAGGCCCGCCGGGGAAAACCCGGACCAGGGTTTTGGTGGCAAGGAGTCGCAGGAACTGACCGAGAAAGTGGTCTTCATCAACCGCTCCGCGAAAGTCGTCAAAGGCGGACGCCGGTTCAATTTCAGCGCGCTGATCGTGGTGGGTGACAAAAATGGCCGCGTCGGCATTGGCCTCGGAAAGGCCGGCGAAGTCGCCGACGCGATCCGCAAGGGCGGTGAATCGGCCCGGAACCAGATGGTGCGGGTGACGTTGAAAGAAGCGACGATCCCTCACCAGGTCCTGTTCCATTACGGCGGCGCCAAGGTGCTCCTCCGTCCCGCTTCCCCGGGCACGGGGATCATCGCCGGCAAAACCGTCCGCGCCGTCCTCGAATCCGCCGGCATCAAAGACGTTCTGAGCAAGTCGCTCGGTTCGAAGAACGCCGCAAATGTGGTCAAGGCGACGCTGGGCGCGCTGTTGAGCCTCCGTCAGCGCGAGGACATCTACAAAAGCCGCGGATTGGAATTCAAAAAGCCGCAGCCGAAAGCATCGGTTGTCGAGGTGGCGCCGCCGCCGGTGATTTGACCGGGGCCGTGTGGTGTGAGAGCGCCGCCCGAACGAACCATTTGATAACTGCGGCGGTTTCACGAGCCGCCGCCACTGAGAAAAAGCTATGCGATTACACGATTTGAAACCTCGCCCGGGTGCGAAACACCGCCGGAAGCGGCTGGGTCAGGGCGAATCCAGCGGCCATGGCAAAACGAGCGGACGCGGCGGCAAAGGCCAGACGGCCCGTTCCGGCAGTTCCATCCGCATCGGATTTGAAGGCGGCCAGATGCCGTTGATCCGCCGCATCCCCAAGCGCGGTTTCAACAACAAACGCCACGGCACGCGCTTTATCCCCGTGAACGTCGAGTCATTGAATGCCTTTGACGACGGTGCCCGGGTGGATGAAGCCGCGTTGCGGAGCAAGGGACTGGCGAATGGCCGCGGGGACGGCGTCAAGATTTTGGGCGATGGTGACGTGACGAAGAAGCTGGCGGTCAGCGCGCACGCATTCAGCGCCTCGGCACGGGCCAAAATTGAGGCCAAAGGCGGGACCTGCGAAGTCCTCGGCCCCAAGAAAGTGGAAAAGGCGGGCGCGGCGGAGCCTTAGAGGCATCCTCCGGGCCGGAGATCCCACGAAACACACATCATGCTCGCGTCCCTCGCCAACACGTTCAGCAATTGCTTCAAGATTCCGGAGCTGAA
>JBEKFT010000020.1:0-9478 GCA_050013175.1 Verrucomicrobiota bacterium | reverse complement strand
GCTGGTCGCGCGCGGTTCCCTGAAACCGGAAAACCTCGACCGCGACATCGATTCGGAAACCGACCGGCTCCTGGAGGATCGGCTGAAGCAAAACCCGGGAGCCAGGGCGGACCTGCAGGAAGTGCGAAGGCAGCTTCGCGAGCAGGTCAAGGCGCAGTACCAGTTGGTGCCGCCCAGCACGATCCGGGAATGGGCCATCAACCTGGGCCTGACGCGGCACTTTCTCCGCGACCAGCCCCTGCAGTTGCGCATCAAATTCAACGCCGCCGACCGAAGTCCTTCCGGCACCTTCGTCGGCCTGTGGCAGGTGGGTGTGCCGGGAAAAACCCAGTTCCGGCAGTTCCCTCCCATGAGCCTGGCGCCGGATACATTCCATGAATTTGACATCCCGCCGAACCTCTTCGACGAAAACGGCGTGCTCACGATTTCGTTTGGCAACGCCAACAACACCTCGCTGCTGTTCCCGCTCGAAGACGGGATCGAAGTTTTGTACCGCGAAGGCGGCTTCGGATTGAATTATGCCAGGGGCCTGGGGATTATTTTTTGCTGGATGGCCCTGCTCGCCGCGGTGGGCCTGACGGCCGCCAGCTTCCTGTCGTTTCCGGTGGCCGCTTTCCTCTCGCTCGGAGTTTTGACGATGGCCTTCTCGAGCGGCACGCTGGCGAACGTCGTGTCGGAAGGCACCATCATGAATTACAACGCCGAGACCGGGGTCACAGGCCGCTCGGTGGCCGATGTCGTGTTTGTCCCTTTCTTTCGCGTCGCCCTCGATGTCATCAACCTGGCCGGGGGTTTTTCGCCCATCGACAAGCTGAGCAGCGGGCGCAGCATCCCTTGGGGAGAACTCGGCGCCGCCTTCTCGCAGATCGTTCTGCTGCTCGGCGGCATCACGGGCCTGATCGGCATCGTCATTTTCCAGCGCCGGGAACTGGCCACAGCCCAGGGAACCCAATGAACCCACCGTTCCAGGTCCCCGATCCCGGATCCCGCGTCCATCCCGCGCGTCCCGCAGGTGCGATCCGGAACTTCCCGATCTGATGAACCCGCGGCTCAAGAAGTTCCTGTTGGTTGCGCTGGCGGCCGTGCTGCTGGCCGGCGTGTCGCAAGTCCAGGACGCGTTGAACCACGACCGCGAAACGCTGGGCCTGACCCGCGCGCAGCCGCTGGAGAATGCGCCGCCCGTCCTGGCCTTCACCACCGTCGCGCTGGGTGGCTTTCGCGGGCTGATCTCGAATCTGTTGTGGGCGCGCGCCGCCGATCTGCAGGAGGAAGACAAATTCTTTGAAATGGCGCAACTGGCGGACTGGATCACGAAACTGGAGCCGCATTACACCCAGGTCTGGATTTTTGAGGCCTGGAACATGGGCTGGAACATTTCGGTGAAATTCAAGGATTTTGCGGATCGCTGGCGCTGGGTCCGGCGCGGGATGGAACTGCTCCGCGACGACGCGCTGCGCTACAACCCGGATGAGATCCTGCTTTACCGGGAGCTCGCTTGGTTTTTCCAGGATAAAATGGGCAAGAACACCGACGACGCGAGCCTGTATTACAAACGACAATGGGCGGGCGAGATGGCCCGGGTTTTTGGCAACAAACCCGCCAACCTGGATGAGCTGGCCAACCCCGTCTCGGAGGATCAGAAAGCACGGGCGCGGTTGTTGCGGGTGGAGTTCAAGATGGATCCCCGGTTCATGAAGGAGGTCAACGAACGTTACGGCCCGCTGGAGTGGCGCCTGCCCGAGGCGCACGCCATTTACTGGGCCGCGGTCGGGTTGCAGAAGGCCGCGGACTACCCCGCGCGCGTGAACCAGAAGGATCTCATCACGCTGCGCCGCGTCATCTACCAATCCATGTTGCTGAGTTTCCAGCGGGGGCGGCTCGAAACCGATCCGTTCTCGAAGAGCTTCGAGTTCGGACCCAACCTCGACATCATTCCCAAGGTCAACGAGGCCTACGAACGGAATCTGGACGAGGACGACATCTACACGGAGGACATCCAGCGGGCGCACCGCTATTTTCTGATGCAGGCGGTTTATGCCCTCTACGTCAACAACCGCATCCCCGAGGCGGGGCAGTGGTTCAAATATCTGGGTGAAAAATATCCCAACAAAGCGCTCCTTGGCGACCCCGACTCCCTGCCGGGGCGGCTGACGCTCGATCAATTCGCCGTGGCCTCCGTCCAGGAGGATGTCAATGATACATCGCACGACCGCGTGAAATCCGCGGTGGAAGGTCTGCTGGCCACCTCCTACCGGAACCTCGCCCTGGACCAGGACGACCGCGCGACGGGCCTCAAGCGGCTTGCCCTGAAGATTTACCAGAATTACACGAACAAAATCCCGAAGGGCCGCGAAGAAGCCATGGGGCTGGGTCCGTTCGAGGTGATCAACAAGGAAGTTCTCTCGCGCCTGCTGGATCCCGAGCGCGGGTTCCCGCCGCAAGCGCGGGCCGTCCTGCGCACCAAACTGGGCCTGCCCGCCGAATCCGCCCCCGCCAAAGCCGAAGGCACTCCGGCGCAAGACACCCTTCCCCGGTGACCTGGCCGGAGGGCCGAGTTGAACTGCGGATGAAACCCAAGCCACCGATCCTCGAAACATCCGGCCTGCGCGTCCAGCGCGGCCCCACGCGCATCCTCGACGACATCCACTGGCGGATTGAACCCGGGCAGCACTGGGTCCTCCTGGGCCCGAACGGCTCGGGCAAAACTTCCCTGCTCAGCGCGCTCACCGGTTACCTGACTCCGACGGCGGGAGAAATCACCGTGCTCGGGCGAAGCTACGGGCAGTCCGACTGGCGCGAGTTGCGCAAGCAGATCGGCCTAGTCAGCTCCTCGATCCGCCAGATGATGGCGGAAGACGAGCCAGCGCTCGCGACCGTCCTCAGCGGCAAAGAAGCGATCATCGATTTCCGGGGGCGGTCCGCGGCGCGGGACCGCACCCGGGCCCGCTGCCTGCTCCGGGAAATCGAATGCGCGCCCCTGGCCGGGCGTCCCTGGCGGGTGCTCTCGCAAGGCGAGCGCCAGCGCGTGCTCATCGGCCGCGCGCTCATGGCCCGGCCGCGCCTCCTCATCCTCGACGAGCCGTGCGCCGGGCTCGACCCCGTCGCGCGCGAACATTTCCTCCAGTTTTTGCAGCGCCTTGGCGGCCGCCCGCAGGCGCCGGCCCTGGTGCTGGTGACCCATCACGTGGAAGAAATCATGCCCGTGTTTTCGCATGCGTTAATGCTGCGGCGTGGCCGGATCCTCGCCGCCGGGAGAAAATCCGCCGTGCTGAATGCGAAACGGCTGTCCGCCGCGTTCGGTGCGCGCCTGCGCTTGCGAAAAACGAACGGCCGTTACACGCTCCGGGTCGCGCCGGCATCGCGCGGCGTGGTTTGAAGCGCGACTCCAGACTTGCGGACTCGGCGGTCGCGCTCCTCAGAATTAGCTTGTGCCACCTGTCGAAACGCCCTAAGCCGGATGGAACACTCTATGACGCGAAAGCAGCTTCAATCGGTCGCGCGCGAGCAGGGCACGCCGGTGGTTGTGATCGACCACGACATCATTCGGAAAAACTATTTCGAGTTCAAAAAGCATCTGCCGAAGGTGCAGGCGTATTACGCCGTGAAGGCCAATCCCGCGCCGGAGATCGTCCGGACTCTTTACAAGGCGGGCGCCAGCTTCGACGTGGCATCCCTGCCGGAATTCATGCTGGTCTATGAAAACATCCGGCCGCTCCCGCCGGAAGTGCAGCAGGATTTCATCTGGGACAAGATCATCTACGCCAATCCGACGAAGCCGAAGGAGACGCTTCTGGCGCTGGACCGCCACAAGCCTCTCGTCACGTATGACAATCTCAACGAGCTGAAGAAAATAAAGCGTTACGCGCCCCACGCGGGCGTGGTGCTGCGATTGCGCGTGCCCAACACGGGGTCGATGGTGGAATTGTCGAGCAAGTTCGGGTGCGATCCGGGGGAGGCGGTGGACCTGGTGCAGGCGGCGTTCGAGATGGGCCTGGTTGTCGAGGGCCTCAGTTTCCACGTGGGCAGCCAGTGCACCAACTTCGAGAATTTCGTGCAGGCGCTGAACATGGCGGCGGCCGTCATGAAAGAGTCCCGCAGCCGCGGGCATGAAATAAAAATCCTCGATATCGGCGGCGGGTTTCCGGCGCACTACAACAAGCACGTCCGGCCTTTCGGACAGCTTGCGAGGAAGATCAACGCGGAAATCGGGCGATTGTTCCCGCAGGAGATCGAGATCCTGGCCGAGCCGGGGCGCTTTCTCGCGGCGACCGCCGCCACCTCCGTGGCGCGCATCATCGGGAAGGCGGTGCGGGACGGCAAAACGTGCTACTACATCGATGACAGCGTCTATCATACCTTCAGCGGCATCATCTTCGACCATTGCCAGTATCCCCTGAAAGCGTTCAAGTCGGGGAAAACCGAGATCTGCGCGGTGTTCGGCCAGACGTGCGACGGACTGGACACGATTTCGCAATCCGAGGAATTGCCCGACCTGGAGATTGAAGATCTGGTCTATGCGGAGAACATCGGCGCCTACAGCAACGCGTCGGCGACGTGGTTCAACGGTTTCCCACCCGCGAAAGTGGTGCACCTCAACCAGTGAACGCCCACGCGCTGCCTTTCCAGGAACCGATTCTCCGCAGCCGCCGTTGTGAAACGGCGGAGATCGTCACTGCGGGACGGGTCCGCCAGTTCACCGTGGCGGCTACGGGTGTTTATAAGATTTCACTTTTGATTTTGGCCCGCTCTGAATAGTTTCGTGGCCATGCGCGAGTCTTCCCTCAATTTTCTTCGCACGCTCGTCAACACGCCGAGCCCGACCGGCCATGAAGTCCGCGGCCAGCGGGTCTGGCTCGATTACGTCCGGCCCTTTGCCGAGGAAACATTTTCCGACGCCTACGGAAACTGCGTGGCGGTGCTGAACAAGGGCGGGTCGCCGCGCGTGATGCTGGCGGCGCACGCGGATGAGATCGCCATGGCCGTAAATTACATCAACGACGAAGGGTTCATTTACGTGCGCAAGATGGGCGGCGTGGACGCGGCCATCACCAAGGCGCAGCGGGTGGTCATCCACACGCGCAACGGGCCGGTCAAAGGCGTTGTCGGCAACGTCGCGCCGCATCTGACGCGGCAGGAGGGCGATCCCAAGCCGCCGAAAATCCACGATCTGTTCATCGATATCGGGGCGGTCAACCGCAAGCAGGCCGAGGGGGTGGTGCGGATCGGGGACCCGATCACGCTGGCGGATGAATTTGAATTGTTGCGCGACGATCTGGCCGTGGCGCGCGCGTTCGACAATCGCATCGGCACCTTTGCCGTGGCGGAGGCGTTGAGGATTTTGAAGGAATCCAAGGCCGCGCCGGCGGCGGAGGTGTGCGCGGTGTCCAACGTGCAGGAGGAGGTCGGCTTGTTGGGCGCGCGACAGATCGCCTACTCGCTCAAGCCCGACATCGCGCTGGTCGTGGACGTGACCCATGCGACGGATTATCCGACGGTGAGCAAGGCGCAGCACGGGGACGTGAAGCTCGGCAAGGGGCCGGCGGTCACGCACGGCGGCTGCAACCATGCCGAAGTCGTGGCGCGCCTGGAGGCGGTGGCGAAGGCGAAGCGGATTCCCTTGCAGCACGAAGCGATGTCCTCGACGAGCGGCACGGACACGGACGTGATTTTCCGGACGCGCGGCGGGATTCCCAGCGCGCTGATCAGCCTGCCTGACCGCTATATGCACTCGCCGGTGGAGGTGGTGAGTTTGAAAGATCTGGAACTGATCCCGCAATTGCTCGCGGCCTTTGTGCGATCCCTGAAGCCGGGCGAGCAGTTCAAGGTGAAAATCTAGCCCGGACTCCTGACGGGCGGGTTGAGGATGGGGTGGCCCGGACGCCGGCTCAACCCTGCGGCTGCGGGACGGGAGACAAGGGCAGGCCGCCGCGGCTGCGCAACCAGAGCAGAAGGAGAATGCCGGAAACGTCCGCGCCCGACCTCACATTTCTGAAGACCTGCTGCTGGACGTTCAAGTTGAATTCACGGTTGTTTGCGGCCTCCTTCAAATCGACATACCGGGCTTTTCCGAGCGTGAGGTCGAGCACGTCGATGCCGGTGAACGGAAAGTCTCTGAGGATTTTCGGCACGCCGCCCTTGCCGGAACCGCGCGTCTGGACTTTGTTGAGAATGCTGAACACATTGGTCTGGCCGGCTGCGTTGCGCACCAGGTCGATCTCCTTCAGATTGAATCGCAGGACGGTGACGTGCAACTCATGCCGGGCCAGTGCGGCCGCATCGAACTCGACGTGCAGTTCTGGAATATCCAGGAACAGGGTTCGGCCGAATTCCGCGGTATTGAAGAGTTTAAGATCCTGGATCGTCAGCACCGGTGAAAAGAAGCTGGAGGACAGCTTCCCGATCCGCGCTTCCAGCCCGGTCTGCGAATGAATCCTGCGCTCGGCGATCGTTCTCAGGATGGAATCCTTGAAGATCAGCCCGAGAAGGACCAGGGCCGCCAGGACCAAAACCAGGCCCAGCACCCATTTGAGGAGCCGTTTCATAGAGCCTCAACCTGTCGAAACGTCCATACGCGGCATCGCGTTGGCGGAGGCGATCCGGCCGAAGCAACGACGCAATGTTTTGACATTGTGACGAGTCAAAGGAGCACGTCCTCCGGGCGGACTTCCAGGCATTCGTCCTGGTCTTCCCAGACGAGGGCGGGGTAAAAATCCAGGAGCTTGGGCGCGAGCCGGGTTCCGGC
Source organism: Verrucomicrobiota bacterium (assembly GCA_050013175.1). Taxonomy (GTDB): domain Bacteria; phylum Verrucomicrobiota; class Verrucomicrobiia; order Limisphaerales; family BOG-1460; genus BOG-1460. Next base: position 2,736 of record JBEKFT010000020.1, on the reverse strand, counting down.
GCGCGCGAGGAGCGTCTCGGCTGATTTCGCCGCGTTTTCGAATGCGCTGTCGTAATTGCCCGCGCCCTTGCGCTGGCGATCGTCCCAATGCGCCACGGAATGAACCGGGGCGTACTCCGAGGCCCAGGCTTCGAGGTCGGCCCGGAGCGCGGACGGGATCTCGTCGAAAGAGACCAGGGTGTCGTTGCAATGCTGGCAGATCAGTCCGGCATCCTTCACGTCGCGGGTCAACAAGGGCAGCGAGGGCGCGCGGCAGCAGGCTGATTCCGTGTAGGCGGACGGGGGTGTGGCGAGGCGTTTGGACCAGATTTGCCGCTCATGGCCGAGTTGGGCGGCCAGCCGATACGCGCCCAGGAGCGGGTGCGAGAGCCGCCAGGGCTTGCCTGCAATCTGGCCCAGCGTCTGCGCAAGCCACCGCGCGAGTGTCAGGTCGTCGAAATCGCGGAACACAAGGCCGTACTCCTTCCAGAGCAGGTCGAGTGGAGATTCGGGATTGTCAGCCATCGCACGCCGAGTGTTGCGCGCCGGAGCGGGTTTGTCGAGAACCGGTTCACCGCGGACGTGCGATGGGGCACATCCACACACTGCCCCCGGTGCGCGGCCTTCAGCCGTAACGATGCAGTTGGAATTGGGACCCTGAAACCTTGTAGCCGCCAATGTGAATTGGCGGAACGGTCCCGCAGTGGCGATCTCCGCCGTTTCACAACGGCGGCTATGGAGGCTCGGTTTATGGGGAGGCCGGCCGCAGGTCGGCCCTGCCGGCATGGGGGGCGGTTTCCATCGCACGCTTCATCGGGGAAACCCGGCAAGCCGCGGGGGGCGGATTATTGATCCAGGATCCGCAGGATAAAGTCCTGGGAACTTGCGCTGTCGGGTTGGGCCGGGCCGAAGGCGTTGTCCATGAAATCAAACTTGTAATGGTAATGCAGGACATCGACTCCGGGCGGCACCGGCACCAATCCTTCCCAACGGTTGCTCATCAGCGGAGTCGGGCGCATTGGATAGGAGTCTGCACCGACGATGATCTGGGGTTTGATAGTATCCCAGCGCAACGTTTGCTGGCGGGAGGCCAGGGCCACCTCGACGGGGTAAAGATTGTTGGCATTGCGCATCTGTTGTTTGGGCGTGAGATTGGTGAATGTGGCGGCGCATCCCCCCATCAGCAACGGCACCAACATGAGTGGCAGAATTTTCTTCAACATGCAGGGCAGCGTGGCAAAGCGGCGGGGGCTTGTAAAGGTGGATTTCACCCCTTGGAAGGCCGGTTTTTGCGTTTGACCGGGCCGGGCAAAGCCGGTTAGGGTGCACGCCCTGGTTCGAATTATGATTGGGACGATCCGCAAACACTCCAGATGGCTGTGGTTTATCATCATCGGCGCCATGATCGTGGGTCTGATCGCCGTGTTCCAGCCGGGCGCCCGCTTCTCCAACACGTCAAACCGATCCGGCAGCTTCGGCTCGATAGACGGCGAGGCCATCAGCAGGGACGAACTGTTCGAGGCCCAGCGCGAGGTTTCGCTGCGCTATTTTTTGACCTACGGGACCTGGCCGGATCGCGACACAAAGAGGACCAGCTTCGACCTGCAACGCGAGACGTATCAGTGGCTGTTCCTGACCCGGAAACTCAGGGAATACGACATCCAGGTTGACAGCGCTTCGGTGGCACGGGCCGCGGACGACATCCTGCGCGGCGTGGGGCGCGGGAATCCGGTTCCGCTGGACGCATTCGTTCAGCAGGCGCTGATGCCGCGCGCGAGTGTGGAGGACTTTGAGAGTTTTCTCCGGCATGACCTTGGCCTCCAGCAATTGATGTCGGTGGTTGCCCTGGGTGGCGGCTTGGTGACGGTGGACGAAGCGCAAGACCTGTATGAGCGCGACCACCAGAAATTCTCGACCGAAGCGGTGTTCTTTTCCGCCTCGAATTATCTGGCCGCCGTGCCGGTGGCCTCTCCGGCCACCGTGGCGCAGTTTTACACCAATGAAATGGCCGCCTACCACGTCCCGGAGCGCGTGCAGGTGAGCTATGTGGCGTTTGGCATCACGAATTCACTCGCCCAGGCTGAAGCGCAATTGACAAACCTGACCGTGCTGGTCGAGCAAAAGTTCCGCCAGTTGGGCACCAATTACGTTCGCTTCGGCAAGACCCCCGACGAAGTCCGGGCGCGGGTTCGCAACGAGTTGATTCGCGAGCAGGCCCTGTTCGACGAACAAAAGAAGGCGGACGAGTTCGCGAACGAATTGTTCGCCATGGACCCTGTCCAGGCCGGGAACCTGTCGGCGCTGGCCAAAACGAACGGGTTGACGGTCGGCGTCACCCGTCCGTTCGATGAAGAGAATGGACCGGCTGAATTCGACGGCGGACCGGATTTTGCCAGACAAGCCTTCGGGCTCACGGCGGACAAGCCGTTCCCGGACCAGACGATCGTGGGTGAAAACGCGGTGTATCTCATCGCCCTGGAAAGGAGAATCCCGGACGAGATACTGCCGCTCGACCAGATCCGCGATCGGGTCACGGCGGACTATCGATTGAGGCAGGCAGTGCTCCTGGCCCGGAGCGCGGGCGAGGGTTTTGTTCGCGCGACGGCCGGCGGCCTGGCCCGGGGCCGGAGGTTCGCCGGAATTTGCGCGGACGCCAAGGTCACGCCGCTGGTTCTGCCCCCATTTTCACTCAGCACGCGTGATCTGCCTGGCGTGGCGGACGAGACCACCCTCGCACAGTTCAAGCAAATCGCCTTC
>JBEKFT010000019.1:0-9511 GCA_050013175.1 Verrucomicrobiota bacterium | reverse complement strand
CCTGTCCGGTTGGTGGCCCAACGTGAAAATGGCGCGGGGATCGGTGAAGTGGCTCCATGAGTCCGGACGCGACCCGATCTTCACACTGTTGCCGGCCGGGCCCCCGGCCGGGCCCCTCCGCAACCAGTACCGCTCCGTTTCGTTCAGCCAGGAGGAAACCGCGCGCATCACCGCCCGCTGCCAGCGCCTCACCGCCGGCTTTCGCCGCAGCCACTTCTACCTGGCAGCCTCGCTCCGGGCCGTCCATGCCGTCGCCGTCCGCCGCGGCAACAAGACCGGCGCTTACCTGATCCCCGCACCCCACGACACGCGCCGACGCGGCTCGAACGGCCCCATCTGCTCCAACCATCTCTCCATCCTTTTCTACCGCATCGAACCGCAGCACGCCGGCAGCCTGAGCGACATCCTCGGCGAACTCAGCCGGCAGATGACCGACCAGATCCGCGACCGCTTCCCGGAGAGTTGCATGGCGGCGCTGGATATGTTCAAACCGCTGCCGCTCGGTTTCTATGTGCGCCACCTCGGAAAGCCGACCCGCGGCAAGTTCGCCACCTTTTGCTTTTCAGACTCGGGTGAGACCTGCGCCGGGATGACCGACCTGCTGGGCGGGCGCATCCTGGATGTCACACACCTCGTGCCGACCTGGCGGCCGCCCGGGCTGACCGTGGTCTTCCTGAGTTTCAACGGCAGGCTCTCCGCGCTGCTTTCGTCGGTGGATGACTGCCTGAGCCCGGACGAAGTGGACAGCTTGGAACGCGACATCCGGTCGGCCCTGCTGGAGGAGGAAGTGCCATGAAAGTGCTCCTGGTGGCAACCAACCGCGAACGATCCCCCTACCCGGTCGCCCCTCTCGGAGCGCTGTGCGCCGCAGCAGCAGCCCGCGCCGCCGGCCATGAGATCGACTTTCTGGATCTCGGGATGGCCCGGTCGCCCCAACGGGCGCTTCAAACAAAATTGCAGGCCGGCGGCTTCCAGGCAGTCGCATTCGGCATCCGCAATCTCGACAACTGCTGGGCGTTCATGCCGCGCTCCTACTTCCAGGAGGTGCGCACGCTCGCTGAAACCGTCCGGCACTCTTTCAATGGCCCGCTCATCCTCGGAGGCAGCGGCTTTTCCGTCGCGCCGAACGGCTGGATGCGGCGGTTGGAAGCCGACTGCGGAGTGATCGGCGAGGGCGAACGGGTCTTCCCGGAAGTGCTGACGCGGCTCGAGGCCGGACGTTCCCTCGACGGGATTGACGGTGTCATCACGGCGCCCAAAGACGACAGCGCCGACGCCGTTCTCCCCACCCGCGCGGTCGAGCGGTTGGGCGACCTGCCGCCTCCCGCCCACGACCTCTGTGGCTATGCGCCGTATCTGAGACGGGGCGGCTTCGTCGGCGTGCAAAGCAAACGGGGATGCCCCCTGGGATGCGTCTATTGCGTCTATCCCCGGTTGGAAGGCCGGCGTTACCGCCTGAGGCCGCCCGAGGACGTCGTCCGGGAAATTGAAACGGTCGCCGTCGGGTCCGGGCTGCGTCACTTCTTTTTTGTCGATAGCGTCTTCAATGATCCCCGCGCGCATGCCCTGGCGGTGTGTGCCGCGATCGAGCGCCGGAAATTGCCGGTCCGATGGAACGCCTTCTGCAACCCGCTGGGCTTCGACGCGGAAGTCGCTCGGGCGATGGCGCAGGCCGGTTGCGCGGGGGTGGAATTCGGGCTGGACGTCGCCACACCCCGGATGCTGGCGGCCCTCGGCAAACCCTTCGGACAGCGGGAGATTCGTATCGCACTGCAGGCGGCGCGCGATGCCGGCCTGCCTTTCGCGATCTACCTGCTCTTCGGTGGCCCGGGCGAAACGTGGGCGGACGTCAGGGAAACCCAGGCCTTTTTGGACGAGTGCGCCCCCGCCAACGCCGTTTTTGCCACGTTCGGCATCCGCATTTACGAAGGCACGCTCCTGGCCAAAATTGCCGTGCGGGAAGGCGCGCTGTCGCCCGGCCAGGATCTTTTCGAGCCGGTCTATTACCTCTCGCCGGAGCTGGCCGGGCAGACCGAGGAGAAACTGGACCGCATCGCGCGACGGCGCCCGGAGTGGAGTTCGCCGATGGACTGGCGCGGGCCGGTAGCGCGCTGGGGCCAGAAGGTGACGGTGCTGCTGAACGTGCGGCCCCAGTGGAAATACATGCGGGGCTACGGCGGGTACATGAGACGGAGAACGGAGTGACCCCATCCCGAGGCATCGATCCCACCACCCTTTCCTGCGATGTGCTCGTCATCGGCGGCGGCGCGGCGGGTGTCGGTGCGGCCTCGGCGGCCGGTCGCGCCGGAGCCAGCGTGGTGTTGCTCGAGCGATACGGTTTCCTCGGCGGCCTGGCCACCACGGCCCAGGTGGGCACCATCTGTGGATTGTTCCTGCGCGACACGACGACGGCGGAAGCGACGCCGGTCGGCGGCGGGTTCGCGCAGGAATTCGCCTCGCGACTGCAGCGCGACACCGGCGCGAAGCCCCTGCGGGTGGATGGGGGCCTCTGGGTTTTGCCCTATCCGCCGCCGGCTTTCGCGCGCGCCGCGGATGCCATCGTGAGCGAATCTGGAAACATCGACGTGGTGCTGCACGCCACGGTGGCGGAGGCGCGGGCGGAAGGCCGGTGCCTGGTCCAGGTCCGCGCCCTCGCCTGGAACGAACCGTTGCTCGTCCGCCCCTCCACGGTGGTGGATTGCACCGGCGAAGCCACGGCCGCCGCCCTCGCGGGCGCCGCTGTGGAGAACGGCGCCACCGACCAGGCGCCCGCCCTGGTCTTTGTCCTGGAAAATGTCGATCCCGCCCTCGCGGAACGCGGGTTGATCGAGGTGCGACGCGAGTTGCGGCGCGCGGTCGAGAGCGGATCTCTGCCCGCGCTCTGTGAACGGCTTTCCCTGGTGCCCGGCACCGGTCGCAATGGCCGCCTCGCCCTCAAACTCAGCCTGGCGCCTGCGAATTCGGACCGCCCGCTCTGGCAGCAGGTCACCGCCTGGGAACGCGAGGCCCGTTCGCTGGTCGCGCAACTCCACCGTTTCCTCATCGAGAAGGTCGCCCCGTGCCGGAACGCACGCCTTGATTCCGTCGCCCCGCAACTCGGCGTCCGGTCCGGCCGCCGCCTCCTGGGCCGCGCCCGCCTCGCCGACGAGGATGTACTGGGCACGCGGAAGTCCCCGCTGGGCGTTGCCCGCGGTTGCTGGGCAATGGAACGCTGGGGCAACAGCCCGAGACCGGAGATGACTTATTTCAACGAACGCGACTACTACGACATCCCCCTGGACTGTCTGCGAGCGGCGGAACTGGACAACGTGCTGGTCGCCGGCCGCTGCCTCTCCGCCGCGGCGGGAGCCATGACGTCGGCGCGGGTCATCGGCACGGCCCTCGCCACCGGCTGGGCCGCAGGAACCGCCGCCGCCTTCCAGGCCCTGAACCGGCCGCTCGACGACGCCGTGACGGCCATCCGACAACAAATGATTTTATGAATCCCGGAACCGGACTGCTCCAGAACCACACCAAAAACCCAATGCCAGGTCCTCGTCCGATGAATGTCTTCGACACGCTTGCCCATGCCGCCCGTCAATGGCCCGATCGCATCGCGATCGTGGATGCCGCCGGACCGATGGATTACCAGTCGCTCTGGCGCGAAATCGAAGCCGTGCGCAGCCAGCTTGCCGGGCTGGGTGTGAGCGCCGGCCAGGGAGTGGGAATGCAGGGACGCAACGGACGCGCTTTCGTCATCGGCGCCCTGGCGGCGCTGGGATCCGGCGCCGTCGTCATGCCCATCCATCACCTGCTCAAACCGGATGAAATGTCGGCGATGTTGGCCCGAGCGCCCCTCTGTGCCATCCTGGACGACGGCAGCGGCCGGGCTCCCGCCGGGGAAACCACCTGCGACGTGAAAGTGCCCAACGGCGTCTCGCTGCGTTTCACGCGATTGCCCGTGCCTCAAGTTCCGCTGGCGCCCTGGGTTGAGAATGCCGCCTTTCTGCGGTTCACCTCGGGCACCACCGGTGCAGCCAAAGGGGTGATTTTAACGCAGGAAGGAGTCCTCGAACGCACTCGCGCCGCCAACAGAGGCCTGGGTCTGACTCGAGAGGATCGGGTGCTGTGGGTGCTCCCGATGTCCTATCACTTCTTCGCCACCATCCTCCTTTACCTCGAAGTCGGGTGTGCGATTGTGGTCGGGCCCGATTATCTGGCCGAAAGCATTCTCGAGGCGGCCTGGCGTCACGAGGCCACGTTTCTTTACGTCACCCCCATGCACGTGCGCATGTTGACCGCTGAGAGTTCCGGGCGCGCCCTGCCTCCCTCGGTCCGGCGCGTCATGTCCGTTTCCAGCCGTCTGCATCCACAAGCGGCACGGGATTTCTTCGCCCGCTATCGCGTGCCGGTTTCCCAGGGCTATGGGATCATCGAGGTGGGATTGCCCCTGATGAATCTGGAGGACACCGTCGAACATCCCGAGGCGGTGGGACGTCCGTTGCCCGGCTTTGAGGCGGCCATTCTGGATGACGGGATGAAGCCCGCCGCCGCCGGCCAGACCGGACAGCTCGCGCTGCGCGGACCGGGCATGTTTGCGGGCTATCTGGACCCCCGGAAGCGGCGCGAGGAGGTTCTGCAGGACGGTTTCTTCCTCACCGGCGATCTCGCGCATCGGGACGACGCCGGGAGGATCGTCATCGACGGACGGCTCAAGACCGTGATCGACGTGGCCGGCCACAAGGTGTTTCCCGAGGAAGTCGCCGCCGTGCTGGACCAGCACCCCGCGGTGCTGCGCTCGCGCGTTTCCACGCGCCCGCACCCGCAGATGGGTGAAGTGGTCCACGCCGAAGTGCAGTTGCGCGAGGGGTTTTCCGGGACGGTGACGGAAGACATCCTTTCGTTTTGCCGCCGGCGACTCTCGAGTCATAAAGTGCCGACTTCGCTGGATGTGGTTGCGGAAATCGCCCTGACGTCAAGCGGCAAGGTCCGCCATGGGTAAGATATACGATTTACGATTGACGCGTCGAAACACAAGCCGGCGCGTCAATCGTAAATCGTATATCGTATATCCTCACGCCGCGGCGCCTCGTTTCGCGCGGATTTCCAGAAAATGCCTCTGCCAATGCGCGCGCGAACCCTTTCCATGCACCTTCGCCTCGAGTGATTTCACAAACCACCACTCGCGTGGCACCTGCCAACTCGGGAGCTTCTGCAGCAGAAACTGCTTCAATTCCTCCGTGGTGCTGCTTGGATCTGCCGTCACACACGCCACAATGAGGTCGATTCGATCCGCATCCCCGCTCGGGACCCCGAATACGAGACATTCGGCGACGGCTTCATGCTCCCGCAACGCCTGTTCGATGATGGCCGGGGACACTTTGCGCCCGGCCACATTGATGTGGTCGCCGGTGCGGCCGCGCAGATGCACTTCCCCGTCCTTGATCTCGGCCAGATCACAGGTCTGAAAGTGACCCCGCCCGAGGGTATCCTCCGGCTCCGGCCAGTACGTTTCGCCCACCGCCCGACTCCGCACCAAAAGAGCCCTGTCCCGGTTCACCGACACCTTCACATTATTCAGCGGCAAGCCCACCGAGGCCTCATCCGAGCGCGGAGTGGCCGACCTATCATAGGCGATGCCGCCGCATTCTGTGGAGCCGTAGAAATTGTGGATTTTGACGCCGTGTTTCTCGAAGACATCGAGCTCCAACTGCAGTGGCAGCGGCGCGCCCGCTGAAATGGCCAGGCGCACGTTGTTCAGGATCGCGCCCGCCTTGTGCCAGGCCCTCCACAGTGCCGGCACACCGGCCAGGGTCAGATCCCAGTCCCAGTGGGCGTGCGCCGCGCCGCGCAAGACCATCGGCAACGGCGAAGGCGCCAGAAAGAGCGGGATGCCGTGGAGCAGAAGCGGCAGCACGAGATTCGAAAACCCGTAGGAATAGGCCAGCGAAATCACCCCCAGATTGGGCCAGTCCGGACGCAGCCCCATCGTCGTCACGATGTTCCCGGCATCGGCGGCCAGTTGCTGCGGCGTGAATGCGACGGTGCGCGGCACCCCCGTGGTGGCCGGCGTGGTCTTGAGATGGCAACACGGCGCGAGCGGAGGAAAAACGGTGAGCGACTGGTTGTGCGATTCGAGCGGACAAACCACCGCATGCCACCGCCAGGCCCGCAGCACCGCGAAGATGAACTCGGGAGAATGCCCTTGCGGAAAGACCAGCGCCGGGTTGCCCGGCAAAGGAGTTTCCGCCTCGCGGTTCAGTTGCGCAAAGGTCCAAGACCGCCCGGAAGCCAGGTCGCGCAATGCGACTTCATTGCGTCTGTCCTGGACGACCTTCAGCCAGCGTTCGTAAAGCATCCACCCTTTCTTATGCCAACCCCGCTTTCCCTTGCAAGCCCCATCTTGTCCACACTCTCCAACGGGGTGTGATTAAAAGTGGGTGAAAAGAAGGCGCGACTCGGGGCCAATTCATGCGGGGGTGGGGACGGCTCGTCCCCAGTGAGATTGTAAAAACTTCAGGGGGCCTGGCGACGGGCCGTCGCCACCCCGATATGGCCTCCTTCATAAATTGGTCCTGCTCCTGCTACCGCGTCTTCGCAAACATCAGGCGCCATATCCAACCGGAGCGCAAAAGGATCGAACCGAATCCGCTCTGAAGCGCCGGCGAGAACATCATCCACTGCGCCAGCCGCGCCCAGGCCAGCCGGCGCGAGAAGGCCGCGTCGCATCGGAGAGCGATCCTCCGCCGGGCTTCCGTCCAACTCAACCCGCCCCGGCTGTAGGCAGCCAGCGGGTCGGTGGCAATTTCCGCCGACTCGAATGCCATGGACATGCCATTGCCGGTGACGGGCGGCGTCATCGTCAGGGCATCGCCGATGCAGCAGTCCTGCCTGTCCGCGGCCCGTTGTGGCTTCAGGGAGAGGCCTGCGACCGAGCAGACCGAATCCGGCTCGAATCGCGCCGCCGCCAGCCGCTCGCGCAACAGCGTGCCCGCTTCGCCACGCAACCGCTCCGGTATCGCCGCCGGTTGCGGATCGCCGCGCCGCGCGCGAAACAGCCCGCACACGTTGATCTCGCCGGCATTGATCCGGTTGACTCCGACGTAGCCGCCGGTTGAAACGTGCATTTCCAGGTCGGCGGCGAGGTCCAACGGGCTGGAGCGGCACACGTGCGCCTTGAGTCCAAACCACCGCCAGCCGCTCTCCGTGGGTTGGGGCCGCCGCCCCGACGCGCGCACGATGCCTTCCCCGAATTCGCCCGACATCCATCGCCTGTCCTGCTCCAATCTGCCGCCGATCTCTTGAAAGGCCCCGGCCAGCAACGCGTCCATCGCATGCCTCGACAGGCACAGCGCCGGCGCGGGCAGCCGGCGAACCGGCGACCGGTTCGGTCCGGCGACGAACAATGCCGTCGAGGCCCGAAACGCGCCCGCCTGCTCGAATCGCGCGAGCAATCCCAGGCGTTCGATGATGGCGGGTCCGTTTCCGCTGATGAATTCCCCGCACACCCGATGCCGGGGGTAGCGGCCCGCTTCCCACACGGTGACCGGAACTCCCCGTTGCCGCAGCCCGATGCCCAGCGTCAATCCCGCCAGTCCGCCGCCGACAATCGTGATGGGTTTGACCTGTGACATTCCGTTCAAGCCTTTCGCCGCGCGACAAACAGGTGGCTGAACAAACCGGCGCGACGCTCCGTCAATTCCCAACGCCCGGCCTCCAGCCACAGCGCCGAGAGTTCGCGGCCCGCAAATCCGGCTCGGATGCTCACGAGGCCGTCGTGACGCGTGACGGGGCCGCAGCCGGCCAGCCACAGGAAACGGGCGCAAAAATGCGGCCACCATGCCCGGCGGGGTTCGAGCGCAACGACAACGGACGCCGACCGCGCCGCAAGGCGGAGCAATTCGGCAAGCGGCTCCGCCGGAAGCTGGTGGAGGAGCAAATTGCTGAGAACAATCCCGGCGCTCCTGGGCGGCGTCTGCCGCAGCCATTCAGCCGCCTCGGCCACCTCCGCCCGGATGTGCCAGCCCAAAAAACCGAAGCACTCGCGCACCTGCGGATCCACCACGTCGAGCCTGTCCACAAGCGTCGCTTCCGCCGCCGGCCACCGCTTCCGCAAACGCCGGGCGACGGTCAAAAGAAAATGCCCGTCGCCCGCGCCGAGTTCGACCATCCGGCGCTCGCTCTGCCCGTTCAGACATTGTTGCAGAATGTCGGTCATCATCCGGGGATGTCCCATCCACGCGTTGAGCCGCCGGATGTCCCGCCGCGAGCGCAGCGCCTGCCGGTCCTTCGGCGGCAATTCGTCCAGCAATTCAGGTCTGACAAGGCGTTCCATGGTGCGGGTTGCTCCGGGCCCGGGCGGGCCACGGACACGTTCATTCCACCTCGAGCAGGGCGCCGTGGCAACTGAAGCCCGCGCCGAAGGAGGACATCCACCAAAACCCGCCGGGCGCGCCCTCCGCAAGGGCCGTCTGCAGGACGAAGAAAACCGACGGGCTGCTTACGTTTCCGTATTCGCGCAGCACCGCTTCGCTCCACCGCACGTCGCGACGGGACAACTGCAGGCGTTCGCGCACGGCCAGCAGCACGTCCCGTCCGCCGGGATGAAATATCCAGCCCGCCACTCGCGACCGCGCCACGCCGGCGCGGGAAAGCGTGTCGTCGAACACGGTCCCGACGTGTTGCGCCGCCACAGATGGCACCTCGGGAGCGAGAATGTTCCGGAGCATCCCGTTCTTTTGATCGAACCGCAACAGGTCGCGATCTTCCGGCTTCAGGAGCGAGCCGCAGGTCTTCCATTCCACGCGACGACCCCCGTTTGTGGCCGGCGAGAGCACCACGGCGCCCGCCCCATCCCCAAACAGGCAGGCGCTGATCAATACGCCGATGTCGTCATCCAGGTAAAAGGCCGCGCTGCACACCTCGACACAGATGGACAGGACGCGGCGGCAGCCGCCGGAGGCCAGGAGCGCCTGCGCGGTCCGCAGATTGGGAAACGCCGCGCCGCAACCCTGGCCCACCAGATCGAGCGCCATCACGTCCGGCCGGAGGCCCAGCCGTTCGCTCGTGTAACTCGTCAGGCCCGGACACAGGTACCCCGTGCAGGTGCTGATCAGAACGGCGTCAATCTCCCGGGGATCCGTTTTGGAATCCACGAGCGCGCGTTCTGCGGCCTGCGTGGTGAGCACCGGCGCGTTCCCGACAAACCGGGCATGCAGCGCATCCGGCGTGAGGTTGAACGCCTGGTCCAGCCTCTCCAGCGCGAAGTGGCGCGTCGCAATGCCGTTGTCCGCCGTCAACACTTTTTTCAAAACGGTCTTCGACCGGCGATTCAATTTCCGAAACGGCGGAGATTCCTGGATCGCTTTCCAACATTCCCCCTGGCTGTAACGCTGCGGTGGCGCTGCCGTCCCGATTCCAATGATGAACATGAGCGGAAGGTAAAGTGTTTCCTCATCAGACGCCAGCCGTCTCCAGGGGTCAGGTCAATCCTGTCTTGCATTCCAGGAATAGGAATCTTCAAGAGACCCAA
>JBEKFT010000018.1:0-9598 GCA_050013175.1 Verrucomicrobiota bacterium | reverse complement strand
AACCATCGATGGCGCGCAATCATATGAAAAACTCTAAATCTCGTTCCGAGACGGGCAGCAACACTCCTTCGGAAGCGGAAAAGAAATCGTCAAATTCCGTCGCTTATGGGATGGCTGTGAAACGATTTTATTTGGTAGTAGGCATGTTGCCCATCTTAGGCGCAACCTCAAGGACATTCGCCATCAACGGGTTTACAGGTCAGGCATCAGATACGTGTAAAGCGTATTACTTGCGCGCTAGGTATTATGATCCAGAAACTGGGACGTTTTTATCCAAAGATCCAATGGGGGTTTCTGCTGGCCCAAATTCATATCAATACGTCGCCAATAATCCCGTCAACAACGGTGACCCTTTGGGATTGTTTACGTGGTGGGACTACACCGTGCAGGGTGCAAGTTTGTTAGGGGGTGGGATAACGGTGATTGGTGGTGGAGCGGCCACGATTGCAGGCGCCGGCACATCAGAGGTTGGAGTTGGCGTGCCCGTGCTGGCAGGAGGCTTGTATCTTACGGCTCAGGGAGGGGCTTCTGTTTACTCATCCTGGAAGAATCTGAGTTACATGATTAGTCATCCTAGTGCAACAGAGGTTCCATTAAACAGCAGTGGATTAGCTGGACTGGCGGTCAGCGCTGCCGTGGGCTCGTCAAAAGTCACAAGCGTCACTGATAATGGTGACATTTCGTGGTCGGGAATAGCCAATGGTGCCGCCACGATTTTCGATTTGGTCACAACTGTAAATGTCGCCGGAGCTCTGCCGGCCCTAAATACGTCTGCCCAGACTGCCAAGGTGCTGCCTGGGCTGGAAGAGACAGGACTGGCATCAATAGCACCCATTCATTCGCTCGGCGTAAATGATGCTCTCATAGGATTTGGCGAGACGTGGGATACTCTCGGGAATGTTGCTACAAGTGTCGGCGCAGTGGATTCCGTTGTAGGTGTTGTGCGTAGTGGCAACAGTCTTTTTGGTCAACTTGGAAGTTCAACATCATCATCCACGTCCCCTTCGGACAATTCCTCTCCGTTCAACTTTCCTTTGGGCACACCCCAAGGTTCATTAACTCCCATTGCACCTTGGAACCTCCCCGTCGGCGGCGTCCTCCTGGACACCGCCGCCACGCTGGTCGGCCAGAACCTGAGCGACATCACCGGTGCGATGTATGACCCGGTAAGCGGGCAGTTTGTGTTTCTGGGCACCAACAGCGTCACCCCCGTCAAGAGCATCAATCTGGATTATCTCTACACCGCCCTGCAAGCCGTCTATGGGAGCGCCCAGCCCCCGTTTGTGACCCTGAATCCCTCCGCCTCCGCCTACACCGCGTGGACGGACTTCGGCAACGGCAACGGCATTTTCGAGCCGGGGGAATGGGGCGGCTTCACCGTCCGCTACAACCCCATCTGGCCCAACGTGGATACCACGGTGGATGTGGTGGTCTTTGCCACCCAAAGCGGCACGCCTTATCAATGGCGGGCTCGGTTCACCTGCGTGCCGGAGAGCATCTATGCGGGCGGACGACAGGCCATGCAAATGGTGTTCAGCAATTGGGTGGCGGATGCCTACGCCACGCTGCCGCCCAGCGGCATTGCCAACAACCTTTATTTCGGCTCCTTTTTCGGTGGCGGAGCTATTTTATCGCTCAACGCCAGCAGCCAGGATTCCTACTTTGACTTTCAACTGTATAATGGCACGGTCAACAATTACACGATCAACAACGTGATGGTCGTGCCCGCCGTACAGCAGCGCGAATTCGGCGGGCGCGTGGAGAACTCCAAAGTCGGCTGGGTCATGGAAGAAGCCGACCGGGTGATGAAATGCCTCTCTGTAGGCACGGACAACCTAACCGGGGCCGCCTACAGCAGCGCCACCACCAGCCCGGCGCTCAACACCATTCCCGGCTACTCGAACATGGTGCAGAGGCTGACCGGCAGCAGCCAAAGCGTCAACGTCCGCTTTTGGTTCACGCCCAACCAGATGACCTTGCAGCAATACATTGACCCCAACACGGGGCTTGCCAGCATCGTGTTCACCAATTCGACAGTCTCCCTGAACACGGAAGCGTTCATGCAGGGCCTGCCTCAATCTCCGCAAGCGAAGGCGTTCGCCGACAACTTCACCGCCAATTACGACGAGTTTGCCGCGTTGAAATTCCCCTGCTACGACCCCAACGACCCGACCGGGCAAAGCATCATCCAGACGAACATTTTCGGGATGTTGCGGGACGTGATGAAAGCGGTATCGCTGGCGCGCTTTTTCCGGGACAACAACGTGCCGGTGGACATGTGGTGGCTCAACTCGTGGCAGTGCCCGACCGCCTTTACCCCTTTGAGCGTGCCGACTGCGGCCAATGTCACCGGCACCGGCGGCGTGCTGTGCTACGGCGGTGTGCAGGTCAATCTGCCCAACACTTATATTCCCTCCGTCACCGCCAGCAACGTGGCGGCGGTGGTGCAATCCTCCCGTCCCGATGTGACGGGCAATGCCAACGGAGATATTCAACAGCAAGTCTGGACCAACACGACCTCGGTGGGAACTTTGAATGCCGTGGCGGTCAATGCCAACGCCGAGCCGCAAGATGGGAACATCAATCTGGTGGAGCGGGATTTGAGCTTTGCCTCGCCGGGCGCCATGAGGTTGGCGTTTTCCCGCTATTATCAAAGTTCCTGGCTGGGCAATGACGCCTTTGGCCCCGGCTGGCGTTACACGCCGTTCGTTTTGGAATTTGAACGGCCCTCCTGGTATGACCAGACCCATTTGATGATGGACGCGGCGACCAATCAATTGGCGACGTTTGCCAATGGGGATACCGGCCTGCGTTCGGGTGATGTCCGGCTGGTGAATCTGAGCAGCGGCGCCACGCTGGATTTTGAGTCCTCACTTGTGCTGGGTTACGCGGTGAACGACCTCGGCAACGCCGTCATCGCCCTCGCCGGGCTGACCACGAATGACGTGCCCGTCTTTACGCCGGGCCAGCGCCAAAGCGGAGCCGCCCTGGTGCAATTGCCGGGCAGTCTGAATTATCAATGCACCACCCCGGATGGCCAGAGCCTGACCTTTGACTCGAACGGGCGCCTGCTCCAGGCCACCGACCGCTATGGGCGGGTCAAGATTTACAATTACGATGGGGCGGCGCATTTGCTGTCCATCGCCGACGATGCCGGTCAAAGCCTGACGTTCGGTTACGATCCCGGCACGAACTACATCCTGAGCGTCACCGGGCCGGCGAATGAACGGGTGGTTTATGGCTACAACACCAACGGGTGTCTGACGACGGCCACGCACGTTCGCAGTGGCGCGTACGTCAGCTACACTTACAACACCAACCGGCAGTTAACGGCCAAGACGCTGTTCAATGGATTGAACGCGCTCCAGACCCAGCCGGACTTGAAAGGCCGCGCCAGCACCAATTACGATTATCGCGGGAACTCGCTGGTTCGGGCCTTTACCCAGGATCGCGCCGGCCAGGTGCGGACGAACGAAATCCATGATCCATTGGTCACCGGCTCGCAATTCGTGACTCAACGCCGTCAATTTGACCGCTCGGGCCGGTTGCTGGCTTCGCGGGAGACCACCGGGGCGGAAACCAGTTATGGCTACAATGCCGGTTCCTTGCTGCCAAACACGGTGGCCCTGCCCATCGCAGGCCGTCCGCCCATCAGCATCCAACGGGACACTTATGGCCGGCCCACCCACATTTCCGATCCGGGCAATACCGGCGCTTATGATGTCACGGCGACTTACGATACGAACACGACCCAACTCAGCCAGGTCACCGACGAGGCTGGTCGCGCCACCAGCTTATATTACAACGGCAATCACAAACTCAACCATGTCCAGCGAACCCATAACGGATCGTCTGGGGCGCAGACGGTGGATGTCGGCATGTATTACACCGGCTCCGGCGCCTTGTCCCAAATCACGGACCCACTCGGCCATCCGGCGGTGACCATCTACCGGGATGCGCTGGATCGCGCCACAAATGTCGTGGATGCCACCGGCGTCGCTGCCGGATGCCAGTATGACAGCTTGGGCCGGTTATCGCAGTTGACCGATCCGCGCCTGGCTTCGCCGGTTGTGTATCACTATGACAATTTCGACCGGGTGACGGAAATTGATCTGCCCTATGGCACAAATTATTTCGCCTACGATCCCGTCAAAGGCTGGCTCATCAGCCAGACGGATATGCTCGGCCGGACGACTCGCTACGATCATGACCCCAACACCGGCGATGTCTTGCAGGTTGTCCAATTGGTTCCGGGCGGCGCCAACCTGACCACGGTGATGAGCTACGACCGGTTCGGCAATCTGGCCAGCGTTACTCCCCCGCAATCGGCGACCATCAGCTACAACTATGACGGCATAGGACGACAAGTGGGCAGCGTTTATACCGGGGCTAACATCCCCGGCGCACCCACCGGGCTGGTATGCAATTACGCCATAAACGGCATGTCCACAACCATTACGAACCTGATATTTTCCTGGCAACCCCCCGTCAGCAGTGCCGGGCTGAATGGTTACAGCTACGGTTTTGACCAGATGCCCGGTGACGTGACCAACACCGTCGGCACCAATGCCGCCATCAACAACGTGACCCTCGGCGCCCACCTGTTCCAGGTGAAAGCCCAGGATACGAACGGCATGTGGGGTCCGACTGCTGATTTTCAATTTGTCGTCTGGGCTGTGGGCACCGAACCCCCGGCTGCGCCGCCGGGCTTAGTTTGCAACGTAACGGCGAATGGCGTGCCGACCTACACGGCGACGAACATCATCTTTAGCTGGCAGGTGCCCAACAGTGAGAACGGGGTGGCCGGTTACAGCTATGCTTTGAATGCAACGCCCGCCAACACGATTAACACAGTCGCCGCCACGGCTGCCTTCGCCAGCGTTCCGCTTGGCACGAACATTTTTGAAGTCATGGCCCAGGGCAACAATGGGGTGTGGGGGGCGATTTCCAGCTTTCAGTTAATCGTGGCGCAGGCTCCGGGATTACCCTATCTGACCATCGCCTTTAGCGGGCCGAACAGCGTCATCGTTTCTTGGCCGAACACGGGCAGTTACACCTTGCAGCAATGTTCCAACCTGGCCAGTGGCACATGGACAACCAGTAGCTATCCCATCACCAACAGCAATGGCACAAACAGCGTGATTGTCACGCCACTGGCGGGGAATCTATTCTTCCGCCTGTCCAATCAGTTAACCGTGGTGCAGACTCCGGGATTACCCGATTTGACCATCGCTTTTAACGGGCTGAACAGTGTCATCGTCTCTTGGCCGAACACGGGCAGTTGCACCTTGCAGCAGAGTTCCAACTTGGCCGGCGGCAGCTGGATAACCAGCGGCTATATCATCACCAACAGCAACGGCACGAACAGCGTGATTGTCGCGCCACTGGCAGGAAATCTATTCTTCCGCCTGTCCAATCCCTAAAACGCTCGAAGCAACGTAAGCGTCCGGCGGGGTGCATGTAGCTGAGGGATGGTTGGACTGGGTAAAGTGGGGCATGAGAGATTGCATTTCTTTGCTGCGGCGGAGGCCGCGGTCCAGTCCCAAACAACGAGCCAAATGGGTGCGGCGCTATGAACGATCGGGTTTGTCGCAGCGAGATGTTCCCGTCATCAAAGGCGGATTCCTCCGGACTGGATAACACAACTCAATCGGTCTCATTTGTCATGGCCAGCTTGGTTGCTGATTTGGGTCGGCAAGGCGGCTGCTAATGAATATAATGTCTCATTCGTTCGACATGCGTGAGCCGCCGGGGTTGGGAAGAGCCATGGATCTGGCTTCCTTAAAAGCCCTCAGATTCTCTATTAATTCAGGGCATTCCGGAGCCGGCTGAGGCCGGAGCGCTTGGATTTCTTGCGTTTACCAATCCATCGACCGATGTTGTAATATGCCCACAAAGTCCAAAACGCGACCGATATGAAACGCATCGGCATTCTGACCGCCGGCGGCGACACGCCCGCCTTGAACGCGACCATCCACGGCGCGGTCGTTCGCGCGAATCAACTCAAGGTCGAGATTTACGGCCTCATCAAGGGGTTCAACTGCCTGTTCAATCCGCGCGTGCCGCACGTTCATTTGAATCCGCTGTTCCAGGAAATTCCCGAACTCGACCCGACCAAGGGCGGCACGCTGATCGGTTCGTCCCGCGATTACATTGATCCCGACAACAAAAAGGAACTCGACGTTATCGAATGGCGATTGAAACAGCTCGGCATTGAAGGGCTCATCTGCATTGGAGGCGATGGAACCCTGAATGGCCTGCAACCGATTGCCGAGCGCCTGCCCGCCGTGCTTGCGCCCAAGACAATCGACAATGACCTGGGCTTGAATTATCCCAGCGAGCCGGACGAATGGGTGCGGGTGAACGATGCCGCGTCCAGACGGGGTTATCGCTACAAACAGGTTCCGGCCGCCGAGACTTTCGATCTCGATCAAATCGTCAACTACGCCACACCCGGCTACACGACGGCGGTGTTTGTCTCCGCGGGCGGTGTCGGGCGCATCCGCACGACGGCGGAGAGCCATCGGCGCATTGCCATTATCGAAGTCATGGGGCGGCACTCGGGTTACATCGCGCTCGGCACGGCCTATGGCCAGCCGGACATCATTCTCATTCCCGAACATCCGCTCGACATCGAGCTTCTCGTCGAGCGCGTCAAACACCTTTACGACCTCCAAAAAAACGTTGTGATTGTCTGTGGCGAAGGCATCGTGGACGAGCAGGGCCGCGAACTGGGCGCTGAAACGAAGTCCACCGACCCCTCGGGAAACGTGGTGCTCAGCGGCGCGGCGGACGCGCTGTGTTCGAAGCTGGTCCAGATGATTGGCGACCGTTATTTTCAGCTTTACCGTCGCGGCGAAACCGCGAAGGAAGCGATATTCACGCGCAAAGTCGGCCATACGCAACGTGGCGGGCGGCCGATTCTTTTCGACAGGTTTTACGCCGGGCTGCTGGGCGCCAAGACGGTTGACATGTTGCTGGAAGGCCGCAACAACGCCATTTCCATTCTCCAATACAGTTCGGACAAGGGTTTTCACGTTGAGGGTTACGATGCAAACCGGTTTCGGGATCGCTGGGGCCTCATTCACGCGCGGCGGTTGCATCCGGCCCTTTACGATCCGAAACTGATGAAGCCGTCCCGGATGGGCATCGATTACCTGCTGCCGATTTTCACCGACGCCATCGGCAGCGACGACGCCGAGCACATGCGCCAGACGCTGTTCGACGCCGGCAATCTGGGGCAGCCCTATCACTCCATCAACACGGATGTGCACAAGCGCATCCGCTATCTGGAAACGGAGGCTGGATGAGCGCGTCCGCCGGTTTGACACCCTACATCAACGTCAAGTTGTCGTTGCTCGGCTTTGCGCCGCTGCCGACCGACGAAGGGGCGCAATTCAACGACATCGCCTCCTCGCTCATCGCGCAGTACCGGGAAAAGGAGCGGTTGCTGGCCAGCCACCTTTGCCCCGCCGACCAGCGGATTCAGACCTTTCTGTACGATTACCTGCAGGATGTGCCGGTCACGAAGCTGCCGGTGAGAACGTTTGTCCTGGATCGCCCGGGCCTGGCGCGGCTGCTCTCGCTGCCGGTGGACCGCGACGAATTCGTCTCGGCCATTCTCAGTTCCTATCGCGTCAAACAGGGCGTTCTGCACAACCCGCGCAGCGACCGCCGTACGACGCAGGGGATCTTCCATGTTGCCGAAGGCGGGCTGCCAATTCCCGACGACAAAATCGGCGTGCCCAAGGCCGTCTTCGGGAAAATGCTGAGCCTGGCGTTCAACCCGCCCCGCGAAATGATGCGCCTGCCGTTCACCGCCACGCAGGCGCGCCCGGCGGAATGTCTTGTCTCGCTGCTGCTCCGCCCCATTGTCTCGCCGGCCGTGCCGGAATTCTCCCCGTCGAAAACGATGGAAATCCGATTTTTCGCGCCGGGCAGCCTGGTGAGCAACCTGGATTTCGTCGAAAGCATCTTCGGCAACGCGGGCGATCCGGATTTGCCGGAGAACGACGCCGGCCTGGACACAGAACATTGGACCGGCCACACCGGTTGCGTCGTTCTCGCGCCGCATCTGACAAAGGTCACCAAAAAATCCGCCGGCCTGCCGCATTGGGACCAGGCCACCGAACGCCAGCGCCGCGACGGCATGTGTTGGAAGGATGAGTGGGAATTTTACAACAATGGCAACGCCTTCAAACTCGCCTGCCGCGACGAGACCGGCGTCATGGTGACCCTGATTGCCGACAACTATTACGGCTACTGCAAAAAGGAGGTCAAAACGCAAATCAGTTACGCGGCGAACCTGTTCGGGCTTTGCGAGGAAGAACACGCCGGCGGCGCGCTGGTCTTTCCCAGTTACGATCTGGGCGAGGAATTCAGCGGCGACGTCCATGTCAAACGCATGGGACATTCCTTTGCGGAAGTGACTTCGCTTTACCGCGATTTGATTGATTTGAAGCCTGAAGGCTGTGCCGTGGACAAACACTATCCGGACATCATTTACGTGCCGGAAGACGCCCGGTTCGACCTGCACAAGCAGACGGTGTCCTGGCCCGGGGGCAAAACCGAGCGGGCCATCAAGCTGCTGCCGGACAAGACCTATGTCCGGCCTTCCGGATACAAGGTGCACATGGAAAAGCCCGGCGAAAACCGTTCCTGGCGGCTCGTCGGCACGGTTGCCGAAGGCACCCTGTGCCACAAACCCTGCACGGTTTCCGGCGGCGGCAAATCGGAGATCTCCAAATCCATCACCGACGCCATTCTCACCGGGCCGGTGTTCATCGCGGATTTCAAAAAGGATTTTGACCAGGTTGCCGAGTTGATTGCGCGCGATTACAGCGGGCGTTTCAACGACCCGGCGCGCGTTGACCGGCGTTCCATTCTCAGCGCGGAGCGTTCCCTCGGCTCGGTGATCAAGCTGCTGACGCCCGACGAG
This sequence comes from Verrucomicrobiota bacterium, assembly GCA_050013175.1. Taxonomy (GTDB): domain Bacteria; phylum Verrucomicrobiota; class Verrucomicrobiia; order Limisphaerales; family BOG-1460; genus BOG-1460. The sequence continues at coordinate 660 of JBEKFT010000018.1, read as the reverse complement.
CGCGATTACACGCCCGCCTACAACGGCTGGCTGGCAAGCGTCCCGCAATATCTCAAGGAACTGGTCTTCGTCGTGAAGCGCTATTGCAAGCCTGGATGGGGCGGGGACTGGCGCGACCATTTCAGCGTGGACATCATCAACGGCACGCCGGCCAACGAGTTGAAATGCGACAACCGCAAGCTTGTGACGACCCAGATGCGCGTCGGCTTTGACGCGGACGGAGCGTGGCGCACCTTCGGACTGCGCAAGGATTTTCATCCGGCGGTAAAAATTCAGTTCGAGGACGACATCACCGCCTCGGTCGTCGTGCCGCCGGGCGCGCTGAAGAACGTTCCGGACGCCAGCGGGAGCGCCTCGTTGAAATTCGTCGAAAACTGTGAGCGGAGCCTGTTTCAACGGCCCGACGACGCCATCCATCGCGGCTACGACAAGCAGGCGGAGTTCGACTTCGCGCTCCGGGATAACTTTTTCTCCAACTACGAACCGCTCCCGTCTTCCGTCGCGCGGGAACTCATCGAGGATTCGATCGGTTTTTATCAGTTCACCGAGCCGATGCGGCGGGTGATTCGCGAGGCTGCTGCGGACGGCAAAACCGGCTTTTTTGTTTCCTCGGCCCAGCCGCGGCTGGTCGAAGGCAAACCCAGCAAGAATCCGCGGTAT
>JBEKFT010000017.1:0-9619 GCA_050013175.1 Verrucomicrobiota bacterium | reverse complement strand
ACTCAGCCACTGACCCGGCCGGGTTCGAGGCTTCCCGGGCTCAATGCGACGGCGATTCCGCCGGTGTCACCTGCAGCGCAATCTTCTCCGCTCCGCGGAGAATCGTGAGCGGCCAAGGCCGCCCGATCCTGTCGCCCGTGAGCAGCTTGTGCAGCGCGTCGATCGAGGCCACCGGCTGTCCGTCGAACTCGATCAAAACGTCCCCTTCCCGCAAGCCGGCGCTCGCGGCGGGACTGCCGGGAGCCAGGGAGATGACCAGCACGCCGCTGGAAACCGGCAGTTGATGGAACCGAACGAGGCGCCGGTGGACCGGCGCATTTTGTCCGCCCAGGCCAATGTAGCTTCGCCGGATCTTGCCGTCCTTGATCAGCCACCCCGCGACGTGCTTTGCCGTGTCGATGCCAATGGCGAAGCAGATTCCCTGCGCCGGAAGGATCACGGCCGTGTTCACGCCGATGACCTCGCCTCGTGAATTGACCAGCGGGCCGCCCGAGTTGCCCGGATTCAACGCCGCATCGGTCTGGATAATGTCGTCGATCAGCCGGCCGGTTTTGGCGCGGAACGATCGTCCCAACGCGCTCACGACCCCGGCCGTGACGGTGCATTGGAACCCGTATGGGTTGCCGATGGCGATGGCGAGCTGGCCGACGCGGGTCTCCCGCGATTCGCCCAGCCGCACCGGGTGGAGTTGCGGCGCGTAGGCCCGCAGCACGGCCAGATCGGTGTCCGGATCGTCTCCGACGATGTGCGCGTCCGGCCGGCGCCCGTCCGCGAGCACGACTTCGATTCTTTCGGCGCCGTGGACGACGTGGCTGTTCGTCAGCACAAATCCGTCGGGCGTGATGATGAACCCCGAACCGCTGCCGGCGTGTTCGCCGTTTCTCCGGCGCACCTCGATGTTCACCACCGAGGGGCCGACCTCGTCCGCGGCACGGACCACCGCCCTGGAATAGGCATCCAGCAGCGCGCCCTCTTCATGCGATGCGGCTGGCGGCGTTGACGCCGCCGATTCGTGCTGAAGTGAAACCTGGGTTGCCCCGGCTTCTCCGCCAACTTCAAAATCTGCGCTCTTCATAATCATCTGCGCGAACAGTTGAATGAAGTTGTACCGGTTTCGCGCGATGTCAAATCACCCTCCTTTCCGTAGCCGCCAATGTGAATTGGCGGATCTGTGCCACAGAAGTGCCCTCCGCCGTTTCACAACGGCGGCTAAGGCGGGGGGCGCAGGCGTCCTCGGCTGCACCTGCTGTTTTGATTGCGATTTGCAGTGCGTTCGCTAAGGTTCGCGCGTGAAACTCTCGGTCAAAAGCGACTACGCGGCCCGCGCCGTGCTCGGCCTGGCGCGGCATTATCCGACCGGCGCGGCGTTGCGTGTCGAAGACCTCGCATCCCGCCAGGGCGTGCCGGCAAACTACCTCGTCCAGATTCTCATCGAACTGAAGGCCCAGTGCATTGCAAAGAGCGTGCGCGGCAAGGAAGGGGGTTATCTGCTGGCCCGTGCGCCGGCGGCGATCTCGCTCGGCGACGTGCTTCGCGCCGTTCACGGCGAAGTGTTCGACACGCCCGCATTCAGCGACCCGAACTGCGCGCCGGAACTCCGCGGCGCCTGGCAGCGGCTCAAAGACGCGGCGGACAAGGCCGCCGACGGGATTACCTTCCAGCAATTGCTCGATGAAGGCGCCAACAAGGAGAAGATGTATTACATATGAAAACCCAATCGATCACCCGGCGAAAATTCCTCAAAACAGGCGCCACCGCTGCGACTGCGATCGCCGCCACCTCGCCGACAGCCTTGTTGGCGGAGGGTCCCTACGGCGGCAATAGAATTCCGTTTGCCGTCCAACTCTATACCGTGCGCAAGGAATGCGCCAAGGACCTGCCCGGCACCCTCGCGGCTCTGGCAAAGATGGGCTACAGAGGCGTCGAGTTCGCCGCTTATTTCGGGCGCGATGCCACATCGCTGCGCGACCTGCTCGACAACGTCAACCTCGCGTGTGTTGGTTCCCATATCCGGCCGTTCGATACCCTGCTCGGGGACAACCTGTCGAAAACGATTGAGTTCAACCTGGCGCTCGGCAATCGGACCCTCATCGTGCCCGAGCTTCCCGAGAAATACACGAAGACCCGCCAGGGCTGGCGGGAGGCCGCCGACGTGTTGAGCGAATTGGCTGTCGAATTGAAGCCGCACGGGATGCAAATCGGCTATCATAATGAAAGCGTCGAATTCAAATCGCTGGACGGGGAGAGGCCTTGGAACACCCTTTTCAGCCGGGCGAAGAAAGAGGTGGGCATCCAGCTCGACGTCGGCAACGCGGCGGCCGGCGGCGCCGATCCCGTCGCTTTGCTGAAAAAGTATCCAGGCCGCGTCATGAGCCTTCATGCAAAGGCTTTCTCGAAAGCAAAACCCAATGCGCTCATCGGGGACGACGAATTGCCGTGGCAGGAAATCTTTCATGTCTGCGAGACCAGCGCCGGGGTGAAGTGGTACATCATCGAATACGACAGCGACCTTTACCCGCCGCTCGCCGCCGTCGAGAAGTCACTCCAGGTCATGAAGCGCTGGGGGAAGTGCTAGAACTCATCTCGTAAATCCAAACACAGGTGGTTACAAGCACCGGAGGGCTCACTCCAAAACCCGGCGGCAAGTCCAACGGTTCATGGAGAGCCCCGCCCCGCCGGAGACGATTCATCCGGAACGATTCAGTCGAAAAAGGGGAGAACACGCGCCCTCGCGTGTTCCGACCGGCGCCCTCGCCGGTCGGTTAGATCGCAGCAGCACGAACTGAATGGTGCGACTGGCTCCGAGGCTCCAAGTGGTGGGCGAGGGCGCCCGCCACCGCACCCGAGGCGGGTGCGCTCCCCAGAATAACGGAATCGTTCCGGTTCATGAGATGGCTTCTAACCCTCCGCCCGTAACACCGCCAGCGGGGGCTGGCTCAGCACGCCGCGGCTCATCAGGAAACCCGTGATCATCGTGATGCCCGGCACGATCAGCAGGGCCAGCAGCAGCGAAGCGAAGTCCGGCGCGAAGGGTGCGTGGAAAACAAACCTCGCCAGCGCCCAGGCGGCGAGCATCGCCAGCAGGAGACCGGTCAGCGCGGCCAGGAAGCCGAGCGAAAAGTATTCCACCAACAGGATTCTGTAAATCTGACCGCGCGAGGCGCCCAGCGTCCGCAACAGGACGCTTTCCTGGAGACGCTGGTAGCGGCCCGTCATCAGCGCCGTTACCACCACCAGCAATCCTGTCAGCACGGTGAACATCGCGAGGAAGCGGATCACGAATGAGATTTTGCCGAGGATGGAATCCACCGTCTGCAGCACGAGGGTCAGGTCGATGGCGGAGACGTTCGGGAAGGCCTTGACGGTTTCGCGCTGCAGCCGCGCGGATTCCTCGCTCGAGTTGACGTGCGTCACCAGCACGTGCATCGCCGGCGCGCTCTCGAGGACGCCGCACGGGAACACGACAAAAAAGTTCGGCTGGATTCGCCGCCATTCCACCTCGCGAAGGCTCGCCACGCGCGTTGTGACCGGGACGCCTTGCACGTCGAACACCAGTTCGTCGCCAAGCCCCACCTGCAGATCCCTGGCGATGCCCTGTTCCAGGGAGACCGGCACGACTTTCGTCCCATCGGCCACCCGCGAAACCCATTTGCCGGCGACGATGGTTTCGCCGTCCCGCAACTGATCGCGATAGGTGCTGCGATACTCGCGGCGAAAAGCCCACCGCCGGTCGCGCCCCTGCCGGTCCGAGCCAATGGAATCCACGGGACGGCCCTTCACGGAACTCAGTCGCATCGTGATGATCGGCGCGTCATCCAGGACCGGCAGGTTCAGGGACCGAACCAGGGCGATCACGGCCTGTTCCTGGGAGGTCTGGATGTCGAACAGGACGGCGTTGGGCCGGTGTTGGCTCGTCGAGGCCGCCAGTTGCGCCAGCAACGTCCGCTGGACCGAATACAGGCTCATCATGAGGAACGTCCCCAGCCCCAGGGACAACAGGAGCGACAGCGTGCGGTTGTTCGGGCGGCTCAGATTGGCGATTCCCTGCCGCGCAGTGAACGGCAGTGCCGGCGGAATGAACCTCCGCGTCAGCCAGACCAGCGCCTTGGCCGTGACGGTCAGAATGCCGAACACCACCCCCAGCCCGAGGGCGAATCCGAGCCCGACCCGCCAGTTGCGGCTTTGCAGGAGCGCGAAACCGGCGATGCCGACGGCGAGGCATGCACCCACGAGCCAGCGCCATGGATCGGGGCGCGCGCGGATGGGCTCGAAGGAGGCGCGGAGGGCGGCCAGCGGCGATACGCGCCGCACGGTCAGCAGCGGCATCAGGGCAAACAGCAGGCAGATCGCGAAACCGATGGCCATGGCCCGGCCGACCGCGAGCCATGCCGTGTGAAACTGGAACGTGAACGGGATGAAATCGGCCAGGACCCTGGGCAGGGCCGATTGGATGGCGATGCCCACGGCTCCGCCCAGCGCCGCGCCAAACAAGCCCAGTGCGGTCCCCTGGGCGAGATACACCGCAAACGTCTGCGCGATGGAGCCGCCGAGACACCGCAGTACGGCCACGGTGCCCAGCTTTTGTTGAACGTGCACGTGAATGGCGCTCGCGATGCCGACGCCCCCCAGCAAAAGCGCGATGAACCCGACCAGGTTCAGGAAATGGTAGAGGTTGTCCATCGAGCGCCCCAGCTCCCGTTTCCGCTCCGCGACCGTGTCGTGGCCGAGATGGAGTTTTTCCAGCTCGGGACGGAGGCGCTCCACCAGCTTCGGCACATCCACTCCGGGACCGAATTTAAAATAGGCCCGGTAACGCGCCAGGCTCGCCGTCTGAATCAGGCCGGTGCCCGGCAGGTCCTCCATGGAAATGTAAACGCGCGGCGCGAGGGTGGAGAGGGCGACCGTTTCCCCAGGCACCTTTTCCAGCCGGCCGACGATCTCCGCGGTCAGCTTGCCCACGCGGATCGGGTCTCCGGCCTTTGCATCGAATTGCTGGAGGAGAGATTCTTCAACCAACGCGCCGCCGCCGCGCCGGAAATCGACCGCCGCGCCGACAGGTTCAGTGTCCAGCTTTCCATAGAACGGGAAGCCGCCGCTCAACGCGCGCACCTGGACCAGCCGCGTGCTCCCGGTTCGCGGGAGGTAAATCATGCTGGAAAAGGACACCTCGCGGGATAGCTCCCCTCCGAGCCCCTCCAGCCACCGTGATTCTTCAGGCGTGAAATCGTCGCGCGAGTTGATGACGAGGTCGGCGCCGAGCAGGGCTTTGGTCTGCTCTTCGATCGCCTGCTCCAGGTTCCGGCCGAGGGAGCCGATGGCGGCCAGCGCTGCGATGCCCAGCACGATGGAGCAGGAAAACAGCGCGAGCTTTTTGCGGCTGGTCCGGCTGTCGCGCCACGCCATCCGCCACGTCCAGGGCGAGCAGAAATGGTGAATGAAGCCGGGCAAGGTCACTCTCCGTTGACGATCCTGCCGCCTTTGAGCCGGATGATGTCCCGGGCACGCTTCGCCAGTTCGAGGTCATGCGTGACGAGCACGAGGGTGGTGCCTGCCTCGGCATTCAGCGCGAACAGACTGTCGATTACCACCCGCCCGGTTTCGGCATCCAGGTTGCCGGTGGGTTCATCCGCGAAGAGGATCCTGGGCCGGTTGATGAAGGCGCGCGCCAATCCGACGCGCTGCTGTTCCCCGCCGGAAAGCTGGGCCGGATAATGCGAGAGCCGATCGCCCAGGCCGACGCGATCGAGCAGGGCGGCCGCCTGCGGGCGCACGCGGCTTTGTCCGCGCAATTCCAGCGGCACCATCACATTCTCGAGCGCCGTCAGAGTCGGGATGAGTTGAAAGATTTGAAAGACGAAGCCGACCACCTCGCCGCGGAGGCGCGCGCGGCCGTCTTCATCGAGCGCGCCAAGCTGAACGCCGTCGAGGTGCACCTCGCCCGAAGTCGGCAGGTCCAGGCCCGCGCACAAGCCGATCAAGGTCGTCTTGCCGCTGCCGGAAGGACCGACGATGGCGCATGTCGAGGCCACCGGCAGCGAGAAGCTGACATCGTCCAGCACCGTCAGCATGCCGTCCGCGTTTGGATAACGTTTCGTCAGCCCGCGGACATCGAGTATCATGGGTGGATTCACCACCCTCTCCATACATCAGGTCAACGCGGGGTGAAAGCGGATATGTTGACCACACATCCAATCGCACGGTGCAACGGGTTCGGTTGACGGCTGCGGCACTTTCGTGTTGGTTGAGGCATGGCGCGTTGGATTGAAATGAAGCGAAGCAACAGGGCAATGCGAAGCGGCAATGTCGCGAAGGTGATCTTTTTCTTGATTGCGATGGGGGTGATTTTGGAGGCCCTCGCAGCGGACCCGGCTCTGACTCAGTCCGATCGCAAGACGGTGGTGGTGCTGGGCGACAGCCTGTCGGCGGGGTTGGGCGTCGAGCCTGCCCAGGCTTTTCCGGCGTTGCTTCAGGCAAAGATCGATGCGGCCGGCTGGAACTGCGCGGTGGTCAACGCCGGCGTGAGTGGGGACACCAGCGCGGACGGTCTTGCGCGCATCGACTGGCTGCTGAGGCGAAGGATCGATGTGCTGATTCTGGCACTCGGCGGCAACGACGGATTGCGCGGTCTGCCGGTGTCGGCCACGAAAACGAACCTGCAGGCCATCATCGACCGCACGAAGCGGCAGTATCCGCAGGCGCAGTTCATCATTGCCGGGATGCAGATGCCGCCGAACATGGGCGAGGACTACACCACGGCTTTCCGAGGTGTATTTCCGGAATTGGCCGCGACCAACCATGCCGCGCTGATCCCGTTCCTGCTCGAAGGGGTGGCGGGCAGGCCGGAGTTGAACCAGGAAGACCGGATACATCCGACCGCTGAGGGCCACAAGATTGTGGCCGGGAACGTTTGGAAGGTTCTGAAGCCGGTCCTGGAGACGCTGAATACGGCGACGCAACCGGCGGCGCGAATACCGCCGGACCGGGGAGGCTGAAGGCGTGTTCCGCCCGGCGCGAGTCGGCAAAGATTCGGCGCGCGGCTCTGTGAGCCATAGCGGGCCGGCCGCTTTTGCAGGTCGAAAGAGTTCCGCCGGTGCCTGGGTGTTTCAAGTTGCTCCAAGCCTGCGGCCCGCAGCAAGGTTGGGAAAGAATGTCGTGCTGGAAGAACCCAGAGCGCCCGGGTTTCCGAGGCTTGCTGCGGCTCACAGAGCCGCGCGCCGCTTGGGGTGGACGATTCGCCACCTTGAAGAGCCTGGTTAGCCCAGCATTTTCCTGACTTCCGATGGCTTGTGGGTTGGCGGCTGGCAGGAGGTTCCGGTGCAGAGATAAACCACCGGGCCGTCTTTTGCTGGCAAGGTGCGGGAGAATTCTTCCACGGCGCCCTTGTTTCCGAGCACGACTTTGTTGGGCTGATAAACCGAATGGACGGCGTGCAGCAGTTCCCGGCCGCGGGCGGTTGCGGGATTGCCGGCCAGGACGACGCGCTTTGGCGGCTGCAGGGAAAAGTCCAGCGCCTGGAGCATGAAGGGGACAGCCTGCGGAACCTGATGCAGGCGCATGGAAAACAGGAGCAGGCTTTTTTTGGCGGCAGCGGTGAAGTCTTTGCGGCCGGTGATGGAGCCGAGTTTGAGCAGCGCCAGAACCGCGACCGAGTTTCCCGAAGGCTCGGCGCCGTCGTAGTCTTCCTTCACCCGCAGGATGAGATTTCTGGCCGCGGCGGGGGTTTGCCAGAACCCGCCGTTCTCGGGGTCGTAAAACTTCGCCAGCATGGAGTCGGCGAGAGCGATGGCGAAATCAAGGCGCCCGGGTTCGAGCGTGGCTTCATACAGATCCAGAACGCCGGAGAGCAGAAAGGCGCAGCCCTGAAGCAACTCGACCTCGTCCCGTTCGCCGTCGCGCCATCGGTGAAACAGCGTCCCTCGCGCCGTTGCCGATCCGGCGTGTTCCACCCACAGCTTCGCTTGCAGGAACGCCAGGTTCTTTTCGGCTGCCGCCCGGTATTTTTCATCGCCGAGCACGGCGTAAGCGCGCGCCATGGCGCCGAGCATCAGCCCGTTCCAGGAGGCGAGCACCTTGTCATCCAGGTGCGGACGCACGCGGCGGTTGCGGGCCTCGACCATTTTTCGCTTCGCGGAGGCGAGCAACTCGAAGGCGGCCCCGCCCGAAAGGGGGGCGACGACACTCAACACAGTTTGATTCTGCAACGGGGTGGGGTGGCTGTGGTCGATGAAATTGCCCTGCGCGGTGATGCCAAAGTAATGCCCGGCCACGCTCAATTCCGAGGGTGTGAGGAGCGTTTCCAGCTCCCGGCGCGTCCAACAGTAGAACTTTCCCTCATGCCCTTCGCTGTCGGCGTCTTCGGCGGAATAGAACCCTCCTTCCGGGTGCGTCATGTCGCGCAGGACGTAATCGAGAATGTCGCGCGCGACGCCGGCAAACCGGGCTGGATCGGCGGGCGGGACGGGCCCGGACGGCCCCGGTTCCATTTTTGATGGTTGATGTTCCAATTCCCGACTCACGAGATGGGCGTCCAGATACAATTGAGCGAGTTGCGCGTTGTCGTAGAGCATCTTCTCGAAATGCGGCACCAGCCATTCGGCATCGACGGAATAGCGCGCGAAGCCGCCGCCCAATTGATCGCGGATGCCGCCCGCGGCCATGCGATCGCACGTGTGGAGCACCATGCGGAGGGCTTCGCTGTCGTTGAACCGTTTGGCATAGCGCAGGAGTGCCTGGGGCTGGCTGGGCTGCGGAAATTTCGGGGCGCCGCCAAAGCCGCCGTGGCGGGGGTCGTAGGCCTGTTTGAAAAGCGCGCCCGCGTTGCGGAGGATCTCCGCCGTCAATTGCGGAGCAGACGGCGATGAATCGATCCCGGCCATCTGCTCCAGACGCGCATGCAATTCTGCGGCCGAGCCGGCGAGGTCGTCGCGGCGGTTCGCCCAGAGCTGCTGGATCTGCCGGAGCAATTGGAGGAAACCGGGTCTCCCGTGGCGGTTTTCAGGCGGAAAATAGGTCCCGCCGAAAAAGGGTTTCAGGTCCGGCGTGAGGAAGACGTTCATCGGCCAACCGCCCTGGCCGGCCGTGGCCTGAACAAACATCATGTAGATTTTATCCACGTCCGGCCGCTCCTCGCGGTCCACCTTGATGGCGACAAAATGCTCGTTGAGGAATGCGGCGACGGCTTCGTCTTCGAACGATTCGCGCTCCATCACGTGGCACCAGTGGCAGGTCGAGTAGCCGATGCTCAGAAAGACGGGTTTGTTCTCGCGGCGCGACTTTTCGAACGCTTCGTCCTTCCAGGCGAACCAATCCACGGGGTTGCGCGCGTGCTGGAGAAGGTAGGGCGACTTTTCGCGCGCCAGACGGTTGCCGGGCGGACGCGGTGCCGTGCCATGGGTTTTTGTCATCAAGGTGTTTCCAGGTTGAATTGTGTCCCGCCGCCGGCCCGTTCAATGCCATTGAGCCCAAGGGAAATCCATCGCGCGCCGCCGGGTTGATGCGCAACGATACTTCGCGGCGGCCATTCTGGCAAAGAAAACAGGGAGGGGTTGCAAGATGCCACTTGCCGCCCGTGCGCACTCTGCATTGGGATGTTGGGGGTTGGATGTTGGATGTTCTGAAA
>JBEKFT010000016.1:0-9938 GCA_050013175.1 Verrucomicrobiota bacterium | reverse complement strand
TTTTTCCGCGCCGGCTTGACAGGTCGCCCATCACCTTGCCCATGCAATCCTCGGGGATCCGGATTTCCACTGTATGGATCGGCTCGAGCAGGCAGGCCCTGGCCGCCATGAACGATTCCTTGAACGCAAAGTAACCGGCGATCTGGAAGGCGATGTCCTTGGAATCCACCGGGTGCATCTTGCCGTCGTAAAAATCGATTTTCACATCCACGACGCGGTAGCCGGCCAGGATGCCCTCCTCGCACGCCTTCATCACACCCTTCTCCACCGACGGGACAAAGACACGGTCCACGTTCTGGCCGACCAGGGATTGGATGAACTCGACGCCGGTATCGCGCGGTTTCGGTTCGATTCGCATCCAGACCTCGGCGAACTGGCCGGCGCCGCCCGTCTGTTTTTTGTGGCGGTACTTCGATTCGCCTTTGCCCTTGATCGTCTCGCGGTAGCGCACGCGCGGTTCGATCAACTCCACGTGCACGTTGTAGCGTCGCCGGAGGCGGTCCGCGATGACTTCCAGGTGCAACTCGCCCTGGGCCGAGAGGATGGTCTGGCGCAGCTCGGAATCCACGGCGTAGAGGAACGTCGGATCCTCATGATGCAACGCGGCCAGGCCCGAGGCGATCTTGTCTTCCTCGCCCTTGCCGCTGCTTTTGAGCGAGGCGTTGATGTTCGGTTTGGGATACTGGACTTTCGGCAGGGACACCGGCTTTTTGGACGCGCAGAGCGTGTTGCCCGTGTGAGTGTCCTTGAGCTTGACCACGACCCCGATGTCGCCGGCGCCGAGGGTCGGCACGCTGGTGCGCGTCTTTCCGTTCAAGATGTAAATCTGCCCGATTTTTTCCGTGCTGCGGCGGTCGGTGTTGTAGAGCTCGGAACCGAACTTGATCGAGCCGGAATAAATCCGGAAAAAGGAAAGTTCGCCGAACTGCGCCTCGCTCATCGTTTTGAACACGTAACAGACCGGATCGGGATCCGTGAGGGACAGCTCCACCTCATTGCCTTCTCCGTTGTTGGCCTTGACCTTGGCGCGGTCCACGGGCGAGGAGCCGTATTTCGCGATGAAATCCATGAGCCGGGCGACGCCGATGTTGTTTTCGGCCGACACGGCGAACAGCGGGACGAAGGACTGTTTCTGGACGGCGGCATGGATGCCGCCGCGCATTTCCTCCTCCGACAGGCTGCCTTGCGCGAAGAACTTCTCCAGCAGGGTGTCATCGGACTCGGCGATGAACTCGATGAGCTGCTTGTGCAACTGCTCGACCCGCGCGGCCCATTCGCCGGTGGCGGGCGCCTCGGTGAACTTGCCGCTCTTGTCACCCGCGAAGGTGATGATTTCACTGCGGAGCACGTCGAGCACCTGGTTGAACCCGGGCCCGGGGTTGATCGGGATGGTCAGGGGAAACACGCGGTCGCCGAACTGCCCGCGGACCTGGCCCAGGACCTTCTCGAAATCGCTCTCGTCCTTGTCAAAGGCATTGACGACGACCATTTTCGGGATGCCGTATTCCGTCGCGTATTTCCAGACCGCGCCGGTCCCGACGCCGGCGCCGTGGTTGGCGTGGACGACCACCAGGGCGAAGTCACCGACGCGCAGCGCGCCGAGGCCTTCGCTGATGAAATCCGCGTAACCGGGGCAGTCGATCACGTTGAATTTCCTGTTCAGCCATTCGAGGTGGAGAAGCGAGGCGGACACGGAAATCTGGCGGTGCTTTTCGCTGTCGTGATAATCGGAAACGGTGCTGCCGGCGGCGATGGTGCCCATCCGGTTGATGACGCCGGCGCAGGCGAGCATGGCTTCGCCGAGCATGGTTTTTCCCGAGGAAGCGTGTCCCACGACTGCGAAGTTTCGAATCTCACCAGGTTGGTACTCTTTCATAGGAGGATTGGGTCGTTCGGCTCATCTCATTCGGCGGTCGTTCTCCGCCCATCCGCATCGCGGACCAGACTGTAATGACGGAGCCACCGATAGCCAAGCCCGAATCCGGGCCGGCCGGCTTGTCAAATTCTGTCCGACCCTGCCCCTATCTTGTCCTCGTCGAAACATAGCCTGCGTCCCGGAGAATGACCCGTTCCTCTCCGCTCCACGGAAAAAACAGGGCGCATTTCGCGCACTGCTCCCGGCGCGCAGCCTTCTATTCAGTCGCAGGGGAGCGCACGCGTCCTCGCGTGCAGGGGTTGGCGTCTCGCCAACCACTCTTGAGCCGTGCGGCCGGTCACCGTTTAGGATCGCGTTACGCCCTCCTCCGACCGGCGAGACGCCGGTCGGAACACGCGAGGACGCGTGTGCTCCCCAATTCCAACGGCATCGTTCCGGCCCGTTTGCAATCGGGGGCAGTGTCAGGATGCGCCCGAAAAAAACCCGGAGCCGCGCGTTTCCTTTGTGCTTTTGTGAACATCCTGTTATCAATAAAAAACAGTTCGTATTTGAGTCGCTGGAAGTTTTTCTATCTGGTTACCGCATGATTGATTCTGTCACTGATGAAGGCGCCGCCGCGGGCGCCGACCTGAAGCGCGGGCGCCGCCGGAAACCGGCCGATGCCGAAGCGATGAAACTCGACCGCCTGCCCCCGCATTCGCCGGAAGCGGAGCAAGGGGTGCTCGGCTGCGTCTTGCTCTCCCCCAACGACTGCATGGGCGAGTGCATCGAGACTTTCAAGCGGGGCGCGGAAGAGTTCTACGATCTGCGGCACCAGACGATTTACACCGTGCTGGCGGAAATGTACGACAAGCGCGAGGCGATCGACCTCGTCACGCTCCAACAGCGGCTCAAGGACAAGCAGATCCTCGAGGAAGTGGGGGGCATCGCCTACCTGGCCACGCTGCCGGACGCCGTGCCGTCGGCGGCGAACCTGAGTTATTACATGGAGATCGTGCGGGAGAAGTATCTGCTCCGGAAAATGATCCGCACCTGCACGGACGTGGTGGGCCGCGTGTACGACTACGAGGGGGAGGTGGACGCGCTGATGGATGAGGTTGAGCGCGATATTCTGCGGATCAGTGAAGACCGCGTGCAGAGCCACTCGACCCTGATCAAGGACCTAGTCAAGAAGGCCATCAACACCATCGAGGATTTTCATCAGCGGCAGGGCATGCTCACGGGCGTGGGCACCGGCTTCACGGACCTGGACAAAATGACGAGCGGTTTCCACGCGGGCGAAATGATCGTCATCGCGGCGCGGCCCAGCATGGGAAAAACCTCGCTGGCCATGAACATCGCCGAGCACGTCGCCATCGACGAGCGGCTGCCGGTGGGGGTGTTCAGCCTGGAGATGACGGCGGAGTCGCTCGTGTTGCGCATATTGTGCTCGCGCTCGCGGGTGAACCTGCGCAGCGTGCGCGACGGGTTCCTGGCGGAGCGGGATTTTCCGAAGCTCACCGGCGCGGCGGGCAAGCTGGCGGGCGCGCCGCTGTTCATCGACGACACGGCGGGGCTCTCGATCCTTCAACTGCGCGCCAAGGCGCGCCGCATGGCGCAGCAGTACGGCATCAAGCTCTTTGTGGTTGACTACCTCCAACTGCTCCATTCTACTGCGCGGCGTGCCGAAAACCGGCAGCAGGAAATCGCCGATATTTCCAACGGCATCAAGGCGTTGGCGAAGGAATTGAACCTTCCGATCATCGTCCTCAGCCAGTTGAACCGGGAGCTGGAGCGGGAGAAAAACCGCAAACCGCGGTTGTCGGACCTCCGCGAGTCCGGCGCGATCGAACAGGATGCGGACGTCGTCGGTCTGCTTTACAAGCCAAGCAGCGACGAGGACGAAGGCGCGGACGCCGGGGGGGGCGAGCAGGAAGCCGTCCCGGTGAATCTGCTGATTGCCAAGCAACGCAACGGGCCGACCGGCGATGTGGCCCTGACGTTCCTGAAATCCTACACGCGATTTGAAGGCGCAGCCAAAGTGAGCGACGACGACGTGCCGAACTGACCAAGATGAAATTAATGTTTCGCCTGTGCGGGGGATTGCTCCTTTTGGCCTGGCTCCCCGTCGCCTCGGGCCAACTGTCGCCGCCCAATGTGGCGAAAATCGAGCTGAAACACGTCGGCCCGGCGACGGCGAACGACGAGTTGATCCGCGCCAACATCCGGGTGAAGCCCGGGGATCCCTACCGGGCCGCGGCGGTGGATGACGACGTGCGGAGCCTTTACGGGACCGGCCTTTTCTACAACATCCAGGTGACGGAACAGACCACGTCCGACGGGGTGGTGCTGACGTACGTCCTGCAGGGCAAGCCGCGGCTGGCGGAAATCAAATTCCAGGGGAATTCGATCTACAAGGACTCCAAGCTCCGGAAAAAGCTGACGTCGGCCGTCGGCGAACCCCTGGACGAACGAAAACTGTTCACGGACAGCCAGGCGATCCAGCAGATGTACCAGAAGGCGGGCTACCCGGGCACGCAGGTGAAGTATGTCCTGAGCATCGACGAAAGCGCGGGCCGGGGCACCGCGACGTTCGAAATCACCGAGAGCAAGAAAATCCGGATCACGGACGTGGAATTTGTCGGGGCGAACGCAGTTCCTGAGAAGAAACTGCGCGGAGCGATCAAGACCCGCCGGCACTGGATGTTCTCCTGGATCACAGGCAGCGGCGTGTTCAAGGACGACCAGTTCGACGACGACAAGGAGAAGCTGGCTGATTTCTACCGCGAGAAGGGCTACATCGATTTCGAGATCAAGGAGGTCCAGTTCGAACATCCGACGGCCAAGTCGATGGTGATCGTGTTCATCATCTACGAGGGGCGCCAATACACGGTGGGATCGGTCAAATTCACCGGAAACAAAATATTCAGCGCCGCGGCCATCGCCGCCGCGTTGCGGGGCATGCAGCCGGCCGGTGTCATCGCCAAGAAAGCCAAGCTCGGCCCGAACGGCCTGAAGATGGACGCGGGCGACATCTTCACGCCCAAGGGAATGAGCGACGACGAAAAGCAGGTCGAGGATTTTTACGGGTCGCGCGGTTACATCGATGCGGCCTCCGCGCGCAACCTGATCGTCGAGCGCATCCCCAACACTGAGACGGGCACGATGGACCTCGAGTTCAAGATTGAAGAGGGGCAGAAATCGTACATCGAAAAGATCGAGATCCGCGGCAACACCAAGACCAAAGACCGGGTCATCCGGCGCGAGCTGGCGGTGTCACCGGGCGAAGTGTTCGACATGGTCCGCGTCAACGTGAGCAAACAACGCCTCGAAGGACTGCAGTACTTCGAAAAAGTGGACACGCGGCCCGAACCGACCGATGTTCCGAACCGGAAGGACCTGATCGTGGGTGTGGAAGAAAAAAACACGGGCAATCTGACCGTGGGCGCGGGGTTCAGCTCGGTGGATGCGCTGGTGGGCTTTGCCGAGGTCACTCAGGGGAATTTCGATCTGTTTCACCCGCCGACCTTCACCGGCGGGGGACAGAAAATCCGCCTGCGCGCGCAGTTGGGAACGGAGCGGCAGGACTACGAACTGGAATTTGTCGAGCCCTGGTTCCTGCAGCGCAAGCTGGCGCTCGACATCAATCTGTTCTACCGGAACCTGGATTATTTGAGTCTCAACAACCTTTACTACGAAGTGGACGCGGGCCTGCGCGTCGGCCTGAGCCGCGCATTGGGAAGCGACTTTCTGATCGGCAGCGTGGGGTACAGCCTCGAGGACATCGGCATTCTCTTCAACCAGGAGGTGGCGATTCCGACCGGCGCCTCGAAGCCTGGAGTATTGATTCCCGGCCTGCTCCCGCTCACCGTGCCCCAGGCGCTGCTCGATCAGAGCGGTTATAACATCATCTCCAAGTTGTACGCGTCGCTCGCCTACGACACCCGCAACGGCGTTCTCCTCCCGGACAAGGGCCAGCGCACCGAGCTGTCGGCGGAGGTGGCCGGACCGTTCGGCGGCGACAAGGACTATTACAAGCTGGAGCTGAAAACCCACTGGTATTTCAAAGGATTCTATCCCGGACACGTGCTCGAATTGCTGGGAGGCACCGGCGTGGCGGACTCCTATGGCTCGACCGCTTCCGTGCCTTTCTACGATCGCTTCTATCTGGGCGGCCTCTATTCGCTCCGCGGATTCCATTACCACAGCATCAGCCCGCGCGAGGTGGATCCGGGGGCCGTCATCGCCTCCACCGAACCCATCGGCGGCGACACCTACTGGTTTGGGTCGGCCGAATACAGCGTTCCGATCATCGACCGGCTGCGCTTCGCGGTGTTTTATGACATCGGCGCCGTGCTGCTCCAGCCGTACTCGTTCCACGGGTCCGGCTTCGATGACAACTGGGGCCTCGGCCTGCGCCTGAATCTGCCCATCGGACCGCTGCGGCTGGACTACGGCATCCCCATCCATCACGATCAATACAACACCGGTTCGGGCCAGTTCCAATTTGGTGTGGGCTATTCACGACCGTTTTAATATGAAAGTGTCAGACGTCAGCGCGTGCGGTTTCTCTGGAATTACAGGTCGGGGGCCCCAACCCAAATCGGCGGAGACGGCCGCGTCCCGGGTGTTTCGCCTGGCGCTACTCGTGGCGCTGTCCGCCGTGGTCGGCCTGAACGCCGCACCGGCTCATGCCGCGGAACGAGATCCGGACCCGGCGATGCCCGCGCGGATGCCCGCCGGTTCGCCGCTTTACTTCGAAGCCAACCGCGGCCAGGTGGAGGGCGACGTCCGGTTTGTCGCCCGCGGGCGCCAGTGTGATGTCCTGATCGCGCCGACGGAAGCGGTTCTGATTCTCGGCAAACGGGACACCTCCTCCCCGGCCTCGCCATCGGAACAGGTTTTGTCCCGCGCGGGCGGCATTCATGAGACCCTTTCCGTCCGATTCCGGCTCGAGAATGCGAACCCGCAAGCCACGGCCTTGGGGCTCGATGAATTGCCCGCCAAGGCCAATTATTTCATCGGCAACGACCCCGCCCAATGGCGCACCGGCGTTCCCTTGTTTTCCAAAGTCCGCATCGACCGGATCTACCCCGGCATTCACCTGGTGTATTACGCGGATGAATCGGCGCGCCTCGAATATGACTTCGTCCTCGATCCCAACGCCAGGCCGGACCGGATATCGATCCGCATCGAAGGTGCGGACAGCGTGGGCATGGACGCGGCCGGAAACCTGGCGCTGCGGGCCGGCGGCCAGGAGATTCAAGAGCACGCACCGGCCATTTACCAGGTTATGAATGGGACTCGAAAGCAGATCAAAGGAGGCTATCGCCTGAAGGGCAACGCGCTCGCCGGGTTTTGGGTGGGAGAATACGATCACACACTGCCGCTGGTGATCGACCCGACACTCACCTTTTCCGATTTTATCGGCGGTTCCTATATCGACAGGGGTTGGGGCGTTGCGGTGGACCCGAGCGGCAACGTCTGGGTCGCCGGCGAGACCCTGTCGCCCAATCTGCCGACCACGAGTGGAGCGATCAGACCCAAATACCAGGGAGGCAATTATGTTTTCGGCGACGGTTTTGTGGCAGAATTCGGGAATGGCACGACGAATTTGAAGTACCTCACCTACCTCGGCGGGAGCGGAGAAGATGCGGCGTTCGCCATTGCCGTCGATACCAACGGCGCCGCATATGTGACCGGCTATACGGACTCGCCGAATTTCCCCGTCTTCCCCACCAACGCCTATCAACACCACATCCAGGGGATCAACCTGAATCCCCAGGGCGTTTATCCCATCGACGCCTTCGTGACCAAGCTCAATGCGGACGGCAAGATCGTCTATTCGACGTATCTCGGTGGCATGGGCCGCGACGTGGGTTTGGCGATTGCCGTGGATAACCTGAGCCGGGCGTATGTGACCGGGCTGACCGAATCTTCGAATTTCCCCACGAAGCACGCCTTGCGAGGCTTCTACCGGAACGTTTTGGTCGCCTACCCGACCAATGTGAACGGGGTGATCACGTATGGGGTCACTAATTACCTGGCAAATTATGACGGCGGCGTCTTCCAGGGGTTCGGCGATGCGTTCGTCACCCGGATCAATGCCCAAGGAACCGGGCTCGATTATTCCACCTTTCTGGGCGGCGGGAATGAGAACATCGGACAGGGTATTGCCGTGGATGCCTCCAACTGCGCCTATGTCGTCGGGATGACCACTTCCGCCAGTTTCCCGGTCACCAACGCCATTGCGAAAAACCTCCACAACGGGACCAACTCCACGCTGATCCCCGATGCATTCATCAGCAAACTGTCCGCGGAAGGCAGCAATCTGGTTTACTCCACCTACCTGGGAGCCAAAGGCAAAGACGTCGCCACGTCCGTCGCGGTGGACTCCTCGATGAACGCGTATGTCACCGGCTTTACGTATTCCACGAATTTCCCCGTCACGTTGACGAATTTCTCGCAATGGACAAACCCGACCAATCTCAACTCCGACGTTTTCGTCACCCGTTTCAATCCGGATGGCAGCATCACCAATGGCGGCTATTCCGTCGTTTTCGGCGGCAAGCGCAATGATCAAGGCCTTGGAATCGCCGTCGATGCGAATCAATTTGCTTACATCGTGGGCTTCACCGCGTCGCACACGAATTTTGCGGACATCCCCACGAACGCCCCGATGCCGGCCGGGTTCTCCGCAACGAACAACAGCCTGCTCGCAATCGCATCCAGGGACGTCTTCATCGTGCAGTTGGATCCGCAAGGCGCGAGTTCCTTCGCGGCTTACCTCGGCGGCCCCGGAAACGACCAGGCCAACGGCATCGCGCTGGATACCACCAGCTCCACCAATGTCATCGCCTACATCGTGGGCACCACCAGCTCCGCGAAATTCCCGGCAGTCGGCACCTCCAAATTTCATGGCAGCACGCTCTACCCCGATGCATTCGTGGCGAGAATCGACTTCACGAATTCAGCGGCGGGGCCATGATCGTGTGAACGTTTGCGGGGAAGGATTGTCTTTATTGCAAGTTTTGGTTTTCTAATTTTATGATGACCTGTTTAAAAAAACTGGTGCCGGTCGCCCTGCTCTTCGCGATGCTGGGCGGGACGGCGTTTGCCCAAACCCGGATCGCCACCGTGAACCTGCCCAAGGTGTTCGACAAATACTGGAAAACCGAGCAGGCCACCGCCGCGCTCAAGGACCGGGCGGGCGAGATGGAGAAGTCGCGCAACGAAATGATCGACGGCTGGAAGAAGTCCAAGGATGAATATCAAAAGCTGCTCGAGGACGCCAACAACCAGGCCGTCTCCGCCGAGGAACGCGACCGGCGCAAGCAGGCGGCGGAAGACAAGTTGAAGGAGCTGAAGAGTACCGAAGACAGCATCGCCCAGTTCGACCGTCAGAGCAATGTCTCGCTGAACGAACAAAAAGCCCGCATGCGGAAGAATATCCTCGAGGAAATCAAGCAGGCCATCATCAGCAAAGCCAAATCCGGAGGCTATTCGCTGGTCATCGACTCGGCCGCCCAGACCTATGCGCCCGATCCGTCCGGCCCCTATTATACGCCCGGCGTCCTCTATTCGGAGGATCGGAATGACCTGACGGATGCCGTGATTGCGCAACTGAACACCGGCGCGCCGATCGACACGCCCAAGACGGACGAGAAAACAAGCGGGTCGAACAGCAAGCAGTAGCCCGGCATTTTCAGGGGGTCAGGTCGCGCTCAGCCGCTTGACCGGCTTCTCGAAATAGAGCCGGTGAGCCTCCTCTAAAATCGCCGGGATACGCCCAGCAAACGGGCTGCGGCCAAGACAGCCGCCCAATGCCAATTCCCCCGTTTTCGATGCGTTTTCACCCGGAAACCAGTGGTCGCCCTGCCCGAGCAGGTTGTACCGCATCTTCGCCCACGACGCCAGATCCAGCGGCTTCGCATACGTCCATAGCCGCAGGATCTCCATGATGTTGACCTGTCCGGGGACGTTCACGTAGTCGGGCACGCCCTCGAACCAGCGGCGGCACCAGTCCACCCCCAGCACCCGGTCCATCTCCCCGCGCAACCGCCGCTCGATCGGCGCAATCGTC
>JBEKFT010000015.1:0-10182 GCA_050013175.1 Verrucomicrobiota bacterium | reverse complement strand
GTCGTCCGCGAAGCCAAGGCCGCCATGCCGGGCATCATGAAAACCGTGACGTCGGACTTGCACGTGAAGGAATTCGCCGATCAATCGTTGTTCGTCCGCGCCGCGGTCGGGGGCGTGCTCCGGGAAGGCATCATCGCGGCGGCGTTGACCGCCCTGATGATCCTGCTCTTCCTCGGTTCGTGGCGGAGCACGCTGATCATCGCGCTGTCCATCCCGCTTTCGGTCCTGTGTTCCGTAGCCACGCTCAGCGCGCTGCACGAAACCATCAACCTGATGACACTGGGGGGCCTTGCGCTGGCGGTGGGCATTCTCGTGGATGACGCGACGGTGGCGATCGAGAACATTCATCGCCACATGATTTCCGGGAAGCCGCTCGAGCAGGCGATCCTCGATGGCGCCCAGGAGATCGCCCTGCCGGCCTTCGTTTCCACGCTCTGCATCTGCATTGTGTTCGTGCCGATGTTTTTCCTTACCGGCGTGGCGCATTACCTGTTCGTGCCGCTGGCCGAGTCGGTCGTGTTCGCCATGCTGGCCAGCTACCTCCTCTCGCGGACGCTGGTGCCGACGATGGTCATGTGGTTTTACCGGAATGTCCAACTCCACGGAGAACACGAGAATGACGACCGCGCGCCGTTCTGGGCGCGGCCGTTCATTCGCTGGCAGCGGGCTTTCGAGCGCGCGTTCGAGCGTTTCCGCGAAAGCTACCGCGCCTTGCTCGCGACTTGCCTGCAGCACCGCGGCGCGTTCGCGCTGACGTTTCTCGGGTTCTGCGCCGGTTCGTGGCTGCTCATCCCCCAGCTCGGCGAGGATTTCTTTCCGAGCGTGGACACCGGTCAGTTTCTCCTCCACGTCCGCGCCCGCACCGGCACGCGCATCGAGGAAACCATCAAATTGACCTCGGCGATCGACGCGGCGATCCGCCGCCAGATTCCGACGGAGGAACTGCATGGAATTCTCGACAACATCGGCATCCCAAACTCCAGCATCAATCTGAGCTACAACACGAGCGGCGTCATCGGTCCCGGCGACGCGGACATCCTTGTTTCGCTCAAACCCGGCCATGCCGCGACGGAAAAATACGTGCATGCGTTGCGCAAGGTCTTGCCGCAGGAATTTCTCGGCAACCTGTTTTACTTTCTCCCGGCCGACATTGTCAGCCAGACGCTCAATTTCGGATTGCCGGCGCCGTTCGACATTCAGATTGTGGGCCGCGACCAGGTGCAAAACCGGGCGGTCGCCAACCGGCTGATGGAGCAGATCCGGCATATTCCGGGAGCCGTGGACGTGCGCGTGCAGCAACCGTCGGATCTGCCGAAGTTCAAGGTGACGGTGGACCGGGCCAAGGCCGCCGAGATGGGGTTGACCGAGCAGAACGTCGCGAACTCGATTCTGCTGAGCCTGAGCGGCAGCAGCCAGATTCAGCCGTCGTTCTGGCTGGATACCCACATCGGCGTCCAATATCTCATTAATGTCCGGACGCCTGAATATGCGATGGATTCCGTCGAACAGTTCAACGCAATCCCGGTCAGCGGCGGCACTTTCGGAGTCATGGGCAGCAGCGGAGGCCAACTGCTCGCCAACGTCGCCACCGTCACGCGCACGACCGTGCCGCCGGTTTTCTCCCATTACAACGTCGCGCCGGTCGTGGACGTTTATGGCAGCGTGGACGGCAGGGATCTCGGCGCGGTGCTGGCAGGCATCCAGCCGCTGGTGGACGGCGCGCAGAAAGATTTGCCGCAGGGCAGCCACACGGTGCTGCGCGGTCAGGCGGAAACGATGCACGCCAGCTTCATCGGCCTGGGCGTCGGCCTCCTGATGGCGATCGCTTTGATTTACCTGCTGCTCGTGGTCAATTTCCAAAGCTGGCTCGACCCGTTCATCATTATTACCGCCCTTCCGGGCGCCCTCGCGGGCGTTGTGTGGGCATTGTTCCTGTACCAAACGACCCTGAGCGTGCCGGCCCTGATGGGAGCCATCATGAGCCTGGGCGTTGCTACCGCCAACTCCGTGCTCGTCGTCAGCTTCGCCCGCGACAGCCTCCGCCGCGGGCTCGACCCGGTCGCCGCGGCGCTGGACGCCGGCATCAGCCGCATCCGCCCGGTGTTGATGACCGCCGCGGCCATGCTGATCGGGATGCTGCCCATGAGCCTCGGCCTGGGCGAAGGCGGCGAACAGAACGCGCCGCTGGGCCGCGCCGTCATTGGCGGATTGCTCGTCGCGACGTTCGCGACGCTGCTGTTCGTGCCCGTGGTTTTCAGTTTCCTGCATCATCGAGTTCAAGTCCGGCAGGCTGCAAACGATGCGGCCGCCGCGGCCGGCCTCGCGACTCCCGATGCCTCTATTCCCTGATATGAATCCTCCTCCCTCTCCAGCACCCGCGCCGGCCGGACCGGCGAAAACGCCGCCACCCGGCCGGCCTCCCGTGCGCCTCAGGCGCTTGGCCCTCGTGGCCGCCGCCCTCATCGTGATCGGACTGCTGGCCGGCCTGCTGCCCCGGCTGCACGCCCGGCGCGTGCTCGAGACCGAAACGCACGAGCTGGCGGTATCCACCGTTGCCATCGTATCGCCGAGGCCTGGCAAGCCCTCGTTTGGCGTCCCGCTGCCGGCGGAAGTTTCGGCGTACGTCGAGGCGCCGATTTATGCTCGCGCCAGCGGCTATTTGAAACGCTGGCTGGTGGACATTGGCGACGCTGTCGAACCGGGCCAACTCCTGGCGGAGATAGAAACGCCGGAACTCGACCAGCAACTGGCCCAATCAAAAGCGGAACTGGCCGAGGACAACGCCGCGCTGGACCTGGCGGGAATCACCGCCGCGCGCTGGACCGACCTGCTCAAAACTTCCAGCGTCAGCGAACAGGAAACGGCCGAAAAGCTCGCCGACCTCAAGCTGAAATCCGCGGTGGTCGAGGCGGCGCGCGCCAACGTGGAACGGCTCGAGGACCTGAAAGGTTTCGCGCGCGTCACCGCCCCGTTCGCCGGCACCATCACCGAGCGCAACACCGATGTCGGCCAGCTCATCACCGCCGGGAACAGCCGCGAACTGTTCCGGCTGGCCCAGACCAGCCCTCTGCGCGTCTATGTTCGCGTGCCCCAGTCGATGTCCCAGGCGGTCAAGCCCGGGCAGAAGGCCGAACTCTCCCTCAACGAGCTGCCGGAGCGCACGTTTGAGGCAAAGGTGGTCAACACCGCGGGCGCAATGGAGCCGAACTCCCGAACACTGCTCACGGAATTGCAGGTGGACAATTCTCGCGGCGAAATTCTCGCGGGCAGTTACGCCCAGGTGCGGTTCACCGACACGGTTGGCGCGCCGGCGCTGACCCTCCCGGCAAACGCGCTGCTCTTCGGCTCGAAAGGCATGCAGGTCGGCATCGTCGGAGACGACGGCAAGGTCACTCTGCGCAGCATCACGCTGGGACGCGATTTCGGACAGACGGTTGAAGTCGTCCAGGGCCTCACGACAAACGATCGGGTGATCATCAACCCCGCCGACTCTCTCACGGACGGCGTGGCGGTTCGCGTCGCGGAGCCGTTGAAAACCATCGCTGAGAAATGAGGCCGGGCGTCATCCTTCTTGCGACCGGTTTCGCCGTTCTCGCGGGTTGCGCGGTCGGACCGGACTACCACAGGCCGGAGGCCGTGAAATCCGGGCCCGTTCCCGGGGCCTTCACCGACCAGGGATCCCCAACTAACGGGCCGCAATGGAAGGCCGCCGAACCGTCCGCCCAACTGCCGCGCGGCGTTTGGTGGGAAATCTTCGGCGATGCGGAGCTCAACCGCCTTGAAACGTTGGCGGGGGCGGACAACCAGGATCTCGCCGCTTCCGCGGCGCGATTCGAACAGGCCCGCGCGGGGGTCGGGATCGCTCGCGCCAATTTTTTCCCGCAGCTTTCTGTCCAGCCGAATCTCATTCGCCAGCGCACAAGCGTCAACGCGCCGCAGTTGGGCATGGCCGCTGGCGCGTCCTACACATATAACACCTATATGGTCCCGCTGGATCTGAGCTGGGAACTCGACCTCTGGGGCCGGGTCCGGCGCCAGACCGAGTCCGCCCGGGCGGGGTTTTCCGCAGCCGTAGAGGACCTGGAATCCGTGAAACTGGCGCTCCAAGCCGAGGTGGCCGCCGACTATTTCACCTTGCGGGCGCTGGAGGCCGAGCGGTCCCTGGTGGCGGACACCGTGGAAGCCTACCGCCGTTCGCTCGAACTGACGCAAAATCGGCGGAAGGGCGGGATCGTCTCCGACCTCGATGTGTCGGAAGCGGAAACGCAGCTTCGCTCGACCGATGCGGAGTTGCCGGCGATCGATCTGCAGCGGGCGAACCTGCTGCACGCGCTCGCCACTCTGTGCGGCCGTCCGGCAACCGGCTTTCAAGTGGCCGGCGCGGCATCCATCACCAATGCGGTCCCATCCCTGCCCGCCGGCCTCCCAAGCCGGTTGCTGGAGCGGCGTCCGGACATTTCGGCCGCCGAGCGCCGCATGGCCGCCTCCAACGCCGACGTCGGCGTGGCCCGGACGGCGTTCTATCCGGAGATCGTGTTCAACGGCATGGGCGGGTTTGAATCCCTCAACGCCAGCACCGTGTTCGACTGGCCGAGCCGTCTTTGGGCGATCGGCCCCTCGTTGAATCTGCCGTTGTTCACCGGCGGCCGGAATCGCGCCCAGCTCGCGTCCGCCCGTGCGGCCTACGACGAGGCGGTCGCAAATTACCGCCAGATCGTGCTGATCGCCTTCGAGGAAGTCGAAGACCAACTGGCGGCGCAACGCCTCCTCACGCAGGAGCTGGATGCTGAAAGCGCCGCGTTCACGGCAGCCAGCCGCACTCTCGAAATTGCGAACAACCGTTACAAATCCGGATTGGTGACCTACCTCGAAGTCGCCACCGCACAAAGCGCCGCGCTGGCGAACGAGCGCTCGGTGGTTCAACTCCAGGGCCAACGCTTTGTCGCCCAGGTTGCGCTGATCAAGGCGCTCGGCGGCGGCTGGGAGAGCGACGCCAAACAAGCCTACCGCCAGCCTTGATCGACAGAGCGGATGGTCACTTGCTGGCGACGAGCCGTCGCCGCCCCTTGCAGCTTATCACTCGACAATTCCTGCACCGGCCACTACTTGCCGTCCCGACGTGGCGATCTCCGCCGTTTCACAACGGCGGCTACGGAAGCTCGTTTTATGGGGAGGGCTGGTGGGATCGCGCCATTCCCGGGCGCGGCGCACCGCGACGCTCATCCAAAGAACGGCCAACGCGATGCCCAGCAGCAGCGCCCCCAGTACAAACCACGGCCATTTGTAGCGCCGTGTTGAGGCCGCCGTCCCGTTTCGCTCGTCCATCCCGGCATGATGTCATGGCCGGTGGCAAACGAAATCCGAAAATGCGGGAATGGGTGGAGCTGAAACGGGCGTTCAAATCGAAATATCAGGCCTAAACCGGAACGACGCGGTTGGAATTGGGGAGCACGCGCGTCCTCGCGTGTTCCGACCGGCGTCTCGCCGGTCGGAGGAGGGCCTAACGCAATCATTAAGCGGTGACTGGCCGCACAGCTCAAAAGTGTCTGGCGAGACGCCAAACACTGCACGCGAGGACGCGTGCGCTCCCCTGCGACTGAACAGATAGATACGGCTAAGTGTCATCGGTCGTCCCGCCCGTTGCACCCGGAGAAGGCGAGGCTTTGGGAAAAAGCCTCGCCGACATGGCTTCCGCCCGGCATTTTCTGTGCGTGCATCTGGCCCGTCTGCGACTCCGGGACTTCCGCAACTGCGCGCGGATGGACGCGATGTTTTCGCCGGGGTTTCATCTGCTGCTCGGCGAGAACGCGCAGGGCAAGACGAACATTCTCGAGTCGATTTATCTCATGGCCACGCTCCGCTCCTTTCGCGGCGTCGGCGGCGCGCAGATGGTCCGGCACGGCCAGAAGGGCTATTTTACCGGCGGCACCGTCGTCGGCCAGGGCGAGCATGAGATCAAAATCTATTGGTCCCCGCAGGAGCGCAGCATGAGCCTGGACGGCCGGCCGGTCCGGAAGCTGGCCGATTACCTCGGGGTGTTGCGCACGGTGGTGTTTTGCACGGAGGACCTGCAACTGGTCAAGGGCACCTCCCGCATCCGGCGCCGGTTTGTCGATCTGCTGTTGTCGCAAACCTATCCCGCCTACCTGACGCTGCTGCAGCGGTACGCGCGCGCGTTGCGTTCGCGCAACGCACTGCTCAAGCGCCCGATCCTCGACGAGGCCGCCCTCGAGGGTTTCACGCGCGAACTGGTCGGCGCCGGCGACGAAATCATCCGCCTGCGGCGCGAGCTCGTGCCCAAACTGTCGCCGCTGGCGCGCCTCGCCTACCGCCGCATCTCCCACGATGCCGAGGAACTGCGCATCGAATACCTCGCGAGCGTCCGGAAGGATTTCGCGGTGGAACTGGCCCAGTCCCACCGGCGCGAACGCGCCTGCCGCGCGACGCTGATCGGTCCGCATCGGGACGATTTGCAACTGCTGCTCAACGACCGGGCCGCGGCGGATTTCGGCAGCGAAGGGCAAAAGCGCACGCTGGCGATTGCGTTGAAGACGGCGCAGGCGGAATATCTGGCCGGGCTCCACGGTTCCGCGCCGGTGCTGCTGATCGACGACGTGATGGGCGAGCTGGACGCGAAACGCCGGAGCGGGTTGTTGCCGGTGCTGGAGCAGGCGCGACGGACCGGCGGCCAGGTCTTCATGACGGCCACGGAGAAAAACTGGCCCCGGGAGATCGGCGGGGAACTGCAGCAGTGGGAGGTCAAGAGCGGAACTCTGGAACGACGTTGAGGCCGCGGCACGAAAGGAATGCCGCGTTAGCTCGCAGCAAGGCGGGTCGGGATTGACAGCCCGATTTGGGGGCAACGTGCAAGACACTCCTTGCACTTTTGGCAGAAAGCAGAACATCCAACATTCAACATCGAACAACCAACCTCCATTGCCGGACGTGCGCTGTCGGGGTCCTTGGAGCTTCGGTGTTGGATGTCGGCTGTTGGCGTCCCACAACGGCGGCAGCGAAGACTCGGTTTAGGGGACAAGGTCGAACTCCGCCCCGTTTTCCTGCTTCCCTGATCTCAGGGTAACTCTCTATCATGGGGTCATGCGAATTCTCTCCGGCATCCAGCCCTCCGGCGCGCTGCACGTTGGAAACTATTTCGGGATGATGAAACCCGCGATCGAATTGCAGGAGAAGGGGGAAACCTTCTATTTCATCGCCAATTACCACTCGATGACGTCGCTGTTCGACGCGGCGGAACGCCGCAGGAACACACTCGACGTCGCGCTCGATTTCCTCGCCTGCGGACTCGACCCGGCCAAATCGGTCTTCTTCCGCCAATCCGACGTGCCGGAAGTCACCGAGTTGAGCTGGCTGCTCACGACGGTGACGCCGATGGGCCTGCTCGAACGCGCCCATGGTTACAAAGACAAGATCGCGAAGGGCATTTCGTCGAATCACGGGCTGTTCGCCTATCCGGTGTTGATGGCGGCGGACATTTTGATTTACGACTCCAACGTCGTGCCGGTCGGCCGCGACCAGAAGCAGCACGTGGAAATGACCCGCGACATCGCGGCCAAGTTCAACGAGGCCTATGGCGAGACGTTCGTGATTCCCGAACCGCTGATCCGTGACGACGTCGCCGTCGTCCCCGGCACCGACGGCCAGAAGATGAGCAAGAGCTACGGCAACACCATCGAGATTTTCGGGGACGAAAAGGTCCTGCGGAAAAAGGTGATGGGCATCCTCATGGACAGCCGCACGCCGCAGGAGCCGAAGCCCGATGCGGAAAAAAACCTCGCCATCGGACTCCTGAAGCTCGTGGCTCCGGCCGCGGTGGCGAAGGATCTGGAGGATCGGTTGCGCGCCGGCGGGCTGGGCTACGGCGACTTGAAGAAGGCGCTCTTCGAGCAGTACTGGGCCTGCTTCGCCGAAGCGCGCCGGAAACGCTCGGAGCTGGCGGCCGATCCGGGCTATGTCCGGCAGGTCTTGCGCGACGGCGCCTCCCGGGCGCGCGCGCTGGCTCAAACAGTGTTGAAGCGGGCGAGAGTGGCGTGCGGGCTGGAGTAGGCTTCCTCCGGACGGCGGGTCTGCGACCCGCAGCAGGGGGTGGCGATGCCAGTGCAGAAAGATTGAATCAAAAGCCAGTGTGGTATCCTGGCCTTCTGCGGCTCACAGAGCCGCGCGCCGGCAGCGAAGCCTTCGACACGCTTGAACCTGCGCGGGTGTTTCTGGCGGCGGGAATCATTCCTGCCGGAGTGATCATCATCACGCTGCCGGTAAAACCACCTATTTTCGCCGATGCTCCAGGAACCACTCGAAGAGTCTGGGGTTGTTGTAAGTCTGGGTGAAGGCATCGTGCTCCGTCTCCGGGTAAACCGTCAGTTGCACGTTGGTGCAGCCGGCTCTGTTGAGTGCGGCCATCATCCGTTCCGATTCCTGGACCGGCACGACCGGGTCTTTGGCCCCGTGGAACGCCCAGATCGGCAGCGATTGGAGCGCCCGCTGTCTGCTCCCCTCCGCCAGCAGCACGTCGATCCCATCTCCTCCGCCGCAAGATGGGCGCCGCGGCGGCGAACCGTTCCGGGTGATTGACGGCCAGGCTCCAGGTGCCATAGCCGCCCATGCTCAGGCCGGTCAGATAAATCCGCGTGGTATCCACCTTGTATTTGGCGAGGACGTGATCCAGCAACGCGACCAAGGCTTCGTCGTCCCACCGTTGGCCGGCCGGGCATTGCGGAGAAACAATGACAAATGGAAACTCCTGTTTCTGCGCCACGAGTTTTGGCGGGCCGTGTTTCGCGACGAGGTCGAGATCAGCGCCACGCTCGCCGGCGCCGTGCAGGAAAAGGATCATCGGCCAGTGCTTCGCGCCGGAGGCCTGGTAATCCCCGGGAAGATACAGCAGATAATTCAAAGAAACCGTTCTGGTGAGACGCGCTTGAAATGCCACCCGCTCCTGCAGGAGGGGGGCGTTTGCCGGTGGTGCTTTCGGGTTCAAGGTCAATGCGGCCGGGGCGATTCCTTCGAACAGGCGGCGTTACATGATTTTCAGCTTGGGCAAATCCTGCGAATCCACAAGACCCACCGGCTCGCGCTTCGCGTTCACCACGATCAAATCGTCGATGTTGCGTTCGTTGAAAATCTTGAGGGCTTCCACGGCCAGCGCGTCGGCGCGGATGGCGACCGGGTTTCTCGTCATCACGCTTTTGAGGGGGCGCGAAAGAATGTCGGCGTCGGCGGACATGCGGCGGCGGAAATCGCCGTCGGTGAACACGCCGACGAGTTTGCCGCGCGCGTTGACCACGCTCAAGCTGCCGGATTTGGCGCTCGTCATCAACGGCAGCGCCTCCTTGACCTTCAGATCCTCGCGTGCGACGGCGTTGCGTTCGCCGGCGCGCATGATGTCCCCCACGCGCAGCAGCATCGCGCGTCCGATCGCGCCCGAGGGATGATACCGGGCGAAGTCGCTTTTCTTGAAGCCGCGCGCCTGCAGCACCGTCATGGCCAGGGCGTCGCCCATGACCAGCATGGCTGTTGTGCTGGCGGTGGGGGCGAGATTGAACGGGCAGGCTTCCTTGGGCACGCGAACGTTCAACACGACGTCGCTGTGCAGCGCCAGGGTTGATTTGGCATTGCCGGTCAGGGCGATGATCCTGACCAGAAACCGTTTGAAGGCCGGCAACAGGTTGAGCAACTCCTCCGATTCACCGGAGTAACTGAGCGCCAGAATCAAATCGCCGTCGTTGACGATGCCCAGGTCGCCGTGCAGCGCATCGACGCTGTTGAGGACAACGCTGGTCGAACCCGTGCTGGTGAGCGTGGCGGATATTTTCCGGCCGATGTTCCCCGATTTGCCGATGCCGACGGTGACGATTTTGCCGTGCCGGCCGAGCGTTTCAACGACGGCCTCGACCGCGCGCTCGAAGGCGCCGTCGAGTTGGGCGCGCACGGCTTTCAGCGCCGCCAGTTCGATATCAAACACTTTGCGGGCATGGGCGAGATGACTCACGGCGTTGAGGATGCGGCGAACGGAGGTTCAATTCAATCCCGCTTTTTGGCCGGCCGCAAAGCGGTGGCGCATCCGCACACTGCCCCGGCGCGCGGCCTGAAGCCAACGATGCAGTTGGAATTGGGGAGCGCACGCGCCCTCGCGTGTTTCCGACCGGCGCCTCGCCGGTCGGAGGG
>JBEKFT010000014.1:0-10242 GCA_050013175.1 Verrucomicrobiota bacterium | reverse complement strand
CCCCGCGGTGGAACGCACCATCGAACGGATCAAGACATCCATCGGTAACAAAGAACTGGCTTGGATGTTTGAAAATTGTTTTCCCAATACTCTGGACACAACGGTCGAGTTCCAAATTGTGGACGGGCGGCCGGATACTTATGTGATTACCGGGGACATCGATGCCATGTGGCTGCGCGACAGTTCGGCCCAAGTTTGGCCTTACTTCCCCTTGATGAAGGAAGATCCCGCCTTGCAACAGCTGATCGCCGGGGTCATCAACCGTCAGACCCGGTGCATCCTCAAAGATCCCTACGCGAACGCATTTTACAAAGATGAAACGAAGGCGAGCGAATGGAAAAATGATCTTACGGACATGAAGCCCGGCGTGCACGAGCGGAAATGGGAAATCGATTCATTATGCTACCCGATTCGCCTGGCTCATCGTTACTGGCAAATCACATACGATTCGGCTCCGTTCGATGCATCGTGGAGACTGGCTGTGTTGCGTGTTCTTCAGACGTTTCAGGAACAACAGCGTAAAACCGGCGGAGGTCCCTACCATTTCCAACGTCGGACGACGAATCCGGTGGACACCTTACCGGAGAACGGCTACGGCTGCCCTGCCAAACCGGTCGGTTTGATTTGCTCCATGTTCCGGCCCAGTGACGACGCGACGTTGTTTCCGTTTTTGGTTCCGTCGAATTTCTTCGCGGTTGTCAGTCTGCGGCAGGCAGCTGAAATGCTGAAGCGAATTCATCACGACAAG
Source organism: Verrucomicrobiota bacterium (assembly GCA_050013175.1). Lineage (GTDB taxonomy): Bacteria > Verrucomicrobiota > Verrucomicrobiia > Limisphaerales > BOG-1460 > BOG-1460. Next base: position 9,494 of record JBEKFT010000014.1, on the reverse strand, counting down.
GAATCCGCCGCACAATGTTCGGCTCTCGCCGACGAGGTTGAGAAAGCGTTGCGCGAATACGCGGTTGTGAACCACAAACAGATCGGCCAGATTTACGCTTACGAGGTGGACGCCTTCGGGAATTTTTACTGTATTGATGACGGCAACATTCCCAGCCTACTTTCATTGCCGTATCTCGGCGCTGTGAAACCGGATGATCCAATCTACCAAAACACGCGACGGTTCGTATTGCCTCACAACAATCCTTACTACTGCAAAGGCAAAGCCGCCGAAGGACCGGGTGGGCCGCACGTTGGAATGGACATGATCTGGCCGCTGGGAATCATCATGCAGGCCTTGACCAGCACGGACGATCAGGAAATCCGCAGGTGCCTGACAATGCTTCAAAAAACTCATGCTGGCACGGGGTTCATGCACGAAGCGTTTAACAAGGATAACCCAAAAAGATTCACCCGTTCTTGGTTCGCCTGGGCCAACACGATTTTCGGTGAGTTGATACTTGCCACGTTCGAAGAGCGTCCCTACTTGTTGGACTGACGCTTCGTCAAAAACCCGAACACATGTTACGGAACTTTACTGCTTTGGCGGCGGTGGCATTGTTGTTTGTGGGAAATATCTCGTCCAATGAGGCAGTCCTTGAATCAGCGCCCGAATTCGAACGGTGAGCATTGCGGGGTTGTGCCATTAGAAGAAGGTTTTTTGATTTTAAGATTGCAGGGCTCGTTCCAGTATCATAGTAACTGCCGGAAAACAAAGTTTTTCCATACACTGTGAGTTTAACTTTAGAAGGTTAAATATGCCTGCAAATGCCCAGAATCGTTCGCTGCGGCCAGTGACGGCTGGCGATCATCAGTTCCGTATCGGGAATCAGGTCGCGTCGGTTTACGGTGGAGCCGTGCATTATTGGAGGTTGGACCGCAACAAATGGGATGACATCCTCGAGAAAGTGAAGGGAATGGGATTCACCACCATCTCCTCCTACATCCCCTGGGAAGTGCACGAAGTCGAGAAAGGCAAATTCGATTTCGGCCAAAAGGACCCGAGAACCGATATTGACGCATTCCTGGCGTTGGTTGAGAAGAAGGGACTCAACGCGATCGTGCGCCCCGGCCCGCAGATCAATTCGGAATTGACGTGGTTCGGCTATCCGCGGCGCATCCTCGAGGACCCGGAACTCCAGGCGCTGAGCGCGCAGGGCAGCAAGGCTGTTCTAACCCAGGTCCCGCGTCCGATTCCGGCATTGAACTACGCGGCAGACAAGTTCTTCAACGAAACCGCCGAATGGTACGATGCGATCTGTCCCATTCTTGCCAAACACCAATATCCCCAAGGGCGTCTCGTGGCCGTCCAAGTGGACAACGAAATGGCCTTTTTCTTCCACGTCAACCCCTATGCGTGCGATTACAGCGCCGCTTCGATCCAGCGCTATCGCGCCTATTTAAAAGAAAAATACGGAACGCTCGAGACGCTCCAGGCGGCATATGGTCAGCAATGCAAGAGTTTCGAGCAGGTCGAGCCACCGCGCCGTTTCGAGGGGGCCAGGAAAGAAGACATTCCGTATTACACGGATTGGATCGAGTACCGGGAGCGTTATCTGGTTGATTCCCTGGCGCGGCTCGCCGAGATGATGAAAGAGCGGGGGCTGCGCGACATTCCGATGTTCCACAATTATCCGCACCCGCTCGGCCCGGGAGGAGCTGTCAGTGGAATCACAACTCCGTTCAACCTTCTGGCGCTCGAGGAAAAGCTGGATTTCGTCGGGTTCGACATTTATTCCCGCAAGGAATTGTACGAGCACGTCAAGACTGTGGTTTCCTACGTCGTGGGATCAAGCCGTTATCCTTACATTCCTGAATTCATTGCCGGCGTGTGGCCTTGGTACCTGCATCCGGGCGGCCTGCAGGACGAAGAGTTTGTCACCAAGGCGGCGCTCATGCACGGCATCAAGGGGTTCAGCCGCTACATGATCGTCGAGCGGGATCGCTGGCTGGCTTCTCCTGTGCGCCGAGACGGCCGGATAAGGCCGGATCATTACGCCATGTTCCGCCGGGCCAACGAGGTCGCGAAGCAGCAGGGATTGGTGCGCCTGGAGCGGCGGGCCGACGTGCTGCTGCTGGCGAACCGCGATTATGACCGGCTCGAAGCGGCCAGCGTGCTTGTTTCCTTCCCCGGCGATTTTCTGGAGACGCTGCTCGGCTTTTCCGAATATCCGAATTTCATGACGGTTTCCGAAAAGACGCTCGGCTTCCAGGAGCCGGTGCAACTCGCCAAATCCGATTGGTTCACCCGGTCCTATCGCGGGCTGACAGCGAGCGGATACGGTTTCCTGCTCGGGGATACCGCGCTGCCGCTGGAGCGGCTGCGGCAGTACAAGGCGCTGGTTCTGGGTTCGTTCGAGTACCTGAATGCTTCTTTGCAGCGCAAACTCGTCGAGTATGCCGAGGCGGGTGGTGTTGTGGTTTTTGGCCCTCGAGTGCCCGGCCTGGACGAGCGGATGCGCAAGGATGAAACGCTCCTGTCCGCCATGAAAGCAGTGCAGCCACAACCGTTGACCGCGGCCAAGGCAGCGATCGGGAACGTGCACTGCATCGGCAAGGGACGGATCGTGCATCTTACGGACTTGTCGAATCCCGCCCCAATACTCGAGGCCGCCCTGCAAGGTTTGGACCTGGTTCGCTTCAGCAAGAATGACCCTCGGTTGGATGTGGCCATCCATCATTCCCTTGACCAGCCCAAGCGCCTGGTTGTGTTCATCGCCAATCCTTCCTCCGAACCAATCAATGCGCAAGTGGGCCTGAACGTGGACCTTCAATCGGTCAGGGAGGTCTGGGACGAGCAGCCCGTTCACTCGGGCGGTCGGGTATGGAGCGACACATTGCCTCCCTATACGATCAAGATGTACGAATGCACCCTCTAATCCTGGAGAGATCACCATGCTGCATAAAAATCCATTGATGGCGGATATCGATGTCAATCATTGGCGGAATTTGCAGAACCTGCTGCTCGAATCGGCAAAAGAGAAACGCCGGATCATCCTGATCCACGAGAATGGCGAGTTGCTCAAGTTCGTTCACTCGGAACGGGCCGATATCGTTCGCAACGTCACGCGGATCGCCAAACCCCTTGAGGACGCGGAGAAGGTCTATCGCGCCAACGCGGACAAAACGGACTTCGTCATGGTGCTGGAGCGCCGCGCGGTCGATCGGTTCTTTGCGAAAGTCCAGGACACATGGAAAGCCGACGAAGACCTGGACGAGTACGTGCACAGGATGTTCGCCACGCTGGATGAATACCCGGAAGGCATCGTGACCTACCCCGGCCCGGCCAGGACCCGCCTCGGCCTCCAGTGGCGTCTGGGCGCCCGCTACGAAGAAGTCAAAGCTGCTGTGGAGCGCTTTGTGCCGGCCAATTCGACGGTTGTCTTCGGGGTCTTCAAGGAGAATGCGCTCTGGGCGAGCCTGGTTCTGGGTTTCGACGCGGAGAAACGTATCTCCGTCGTCACGACCTGCGATCCATCGGAACTCACCATGACGGGTGGAGCATGGGAAACCGTGGCGAAAGAACTGGTAGCATGGGCCAATCAAAAATACGCTCCGTGTTCCCTCGGATTGTCCATGGACCTCGACAGCGCCCGGGCCTTCCTGTCGAGCCGGAACAAGCTGGCAACGCTCCGGGACCTGGCGCAAAAGCGCAAGCTGGTTTCCGATCCCCTCCCGAAGCCGCTTGCGCAGTTGCTGGCGGCCGGTTGATGCGTTCTGCAGCAGTCAAAAAGCGGTCGCGACGGCGGGTCAGGCTGTCGTTTTGCTTTTGGGCGGAGACTTTTGAATTTGAGCGCGATCAGCCATTCGAGTAAGTGTCGTTCCCGACCATGGCATGGCAAAACAACGAATGAAACCGATCCTTTCGCAGATTAGAGTTGGCCTGGTCCTCCTGAGCTTGATTCTGTCTGGATGCAGCAAGCAGCCACAGCCTGCGCCGACAGGACCAGACCAAGGTCCAACCACCAAGGCCCAAGCGGACCCGCAGACGGTGTTGGCTCAATTGGAAGGCAAAGTCCTCTCGACGGGCCCAAATGGCGAGGCCGCTGAACCGGCGTCAGCCGTCTCCCTCACGGAAAGCGAACTGGACAAAATCAAATCGACGCATGCGACCGCAGCCATCGTGCTCCACTACAGCGGAAACGACTGGTCAAACGCTCAGGTCAATGGCCTGAAGACGCAGTTCGCCGCCATGGGTATCGACGTGATTGCCGTTACCGATGCAGGTTTTAAGCCCGAGCGGCAGGTGTCCGACATCGAAACTGTCCTTGCCAAAAAACCCAGTATCATCGTGTCGATACCGACGGACCCGGTGGCCACGGCCGGCGCTTACAAGGAGGCCGCCGATCGGGGCGTCAAGCTGGTGTTCATGGACAATGTTCCCAAGGGACTCATCGCGGGGAAGGATTACGTGAGCGTGGTCTCGGCCGATAACTACGGTAACGGCGCCGCCGCCGCCGCGCTGATGGCAAAGGCGCTTGCCGGCCACGGCAACATCGGGATCATCTATTACAGCGCTGACTTCTTTGTCACGCGCGAGCGCTACGACGGGTTTAAGAAGACGGTCACTGACAATTTCCCCAACCTGAAAATCATTGCGGAACAGGGAATCGGCGGGCCCGATTTCTCCGGCGATGGCGAAAAGGCGGCTTCGGCAATGATCACGTCCCATCGCAACCTGGATGGCATCTGGGTGGTCTGGGATGTTCCGGCCGAAGGGGTCATCGCGGCGGCACGAACCGCCGGCCGCAGCAAACTCGTCATTACCACCTGCGATCTCGGTGAAAATGTGGCCATCGACATGGCGCGGGGCGGCTTCGTCAAGGGCCTCGGCGCGCAGCGTCCTTTCGACCAGGGTGTGACCGAAGCGTTGCTGGCCGGATACGGTCTTCTGGGCAAGAAAGCGCCTGCCTACGTGGCGCTTCCGTCTTTGCCGGCGACCAAGGATAATCTTCTGGAGAGTTGGAGGGCGGTCTATCACCAGGACCCGCCGGCAGATGTAAAGAGCAGCATGAAGTAACCCACCGTGCTAATGGACACGCCTCTCCACCAGCACGTCCCGCCGCTCGATGCCGTCCGAATGACCGGCATATCAAAGACGTTTGGAGGTATTCACGCGCTTGAACAGGTGGACCTGAGTGTCAGGCACGGCGAGATTCATGCCTTGCTTGGCGAGAACGGCGCCGGCAAATCAACGCTGCTGAAAATCCTTCGCGGTGTGGAAATGCCGGACAGTGGCGCCATCGAGATTGACGGCAAACGGCTGGCGGAACACACGCCGGAAGCATCCCGCCTGGCCGGCATCGCCATGATTTTTCAGGAAATGAGCCTCGTGCCGACCCTGAGCGTGGCCCAGAATATCTTTCTGAACCGCGAAGTTCGCAACCGGCTTGGCCTGATCGATGATGATGAAGCCGTCCAAAGAGTGCGCGTCCTGTTTAACGAATTCGGCATCCACATCGATCCCGCCATCCCGGTCTCCCATCTTGGCGCTGGCCAGCGTCAACTCACTGAAATCATCAAGGCAATCTCGCAGCGGACCCGTATCCTGGTCCTCGACGAACCGACCTCTGCCCTGTCGGCGGTCGAGGTGGAACACCTCTTTGCGTTGCTCCAGCGCCTCAAGGCGGACGGCGTGGCCATCATCTATGTGTCTCACCGGATGGATGAGATCATGCGGATTGCGGATCGCGCGACGATCCTGCGGGATGGCCGCTGCGTTCTCACCGCGCCGTTGTCCGATCTTACCCTCGAAGCCATCATCGAACATATCATCGGGCGCCGCAGCGGCGGATTTTTCGACGCTATACCGGACGAAGCGGTGCTTGGACCTCCGTTGCTTGAATTACGAGGCGTCTGCGGGGCAGGCAAGCTGCAGCGGATCAACCTCGAGGTCCGACGCGGCGAGGTTGTCGGTATAGCGGGCCTGCTTGGAAGCGGCCGCAGTTCGCTGGCGCGGCTGCTCTACGGCATGGAAAAACTGGCCGGCGGCGAAATTCGAGTGAATGGCCGGGCAATAAAGATTTCAGGTCCGCAGGATGCGATCGCCGCTGGAATTGCGCTCATACCGGAGGACCGGCTGCGGCAGGGTCTAGTCACGCAACACAGCGTGGCCAAAAATATTTGTTTGCCGCTTCTCGATCGGATCAGCAGCTATTCCTGGATTTCCCCGGGCGACGCGGCGGATGTTGTCAACGAGCAGATGGCGCGAATGCGGATCAAGGCGGAATCCGCCGACACTCCGGTAAACACGCTTTCCGGCGGCAACCAGCAGAAAGTGGTGCTCGCCAAGTGGCTGGCGATGAATCCTGAAATCTTGGTGCTCGATGAACCCACGGCCGGCGTGGATGTTGGCAGCAAGGCCGAGATTGTGGCTGCCATCCGCGACCTGGCGCGACAGGGCAAGGCCATTCTGCTAATCTCCTCTGAAATAGCCGAGCTTCTCGCCGCCAGCGATCGAATCGCGATCATGGCGGACGGCCGGATCGTCCGCGAGATATTGCGGCGCGATCTCGATCCTGAAGAAGCTGCCCGCCGCGACCCGGTCGAGCGCTTCGAGCATGCGGAACATCAGCTTCAAATTGCCATACAAAATGTGAACGCCGGCCCCTGGTGAGAATCCCGTGGCAACTACCCCTAAAACATCCTATCGCCTGCTCTTAGCTTCATGGCGGCAGAAAATCATTTATCTCGGCTTTGCCGGGATTTTCGTGGTTTTTTCGATTGCGCTCCGCCATCAAGGGTTCCTTGATCCGGACAATCTGCTGAATATCGTGCGGCAGACCGCCATGATTTCGATCATGGCGGTCGCCATGACCTTCGTTCTTTCCGCCGGCGAGATCGATCTTTCGGTGGGCGCCATGGCCGGCTTCGCGTCGGTTGTGACCGCAATGACGATCCGGGCCTATGGCGTGGCGCCGGGCATTGTAGCCGGTGTCCTTTCCGGCCTTGTGGTCGGCGCCATCAACGGATTCCTCACAACTCGCATCGGCATTCCTTCGTTTCTTACCACGCTCGCCATGATGGGAATTGCAAAAGGTGTCGCGATGTGGATCAGTGCGACTGCCGCGATACCCATCCTCAGCTCGAGCTACGCGTTCGTTTTCGGCGGCGGCAATATCGGTCCGGTGCCGATCCTTTTGCTGTGGACGCTCGTATTTGGAGTGGCAGGGCACCTTGCCTTGCGACGGACCACCTTCGGCCGGCGGGTTCTCGCCACCGGCGGCAATGAAACCGCCGCCCGCTACAGCGGAGTCAACACCAGAAGCGTCAAAATGCGCGTACTGCTGCTTTCGAGCTGTACTGCGGCGATTGCCGGAATGCTTTATGCCGGCCGGCTGCAATCCGGCCGGTTCCAGTTTGGCGAAGGCGACGAACTTTCGGTGATTGCGGCGGCTGTGCTCGGCGGCACGAGTTTGTTCGGCGGGATGGGCACCGTGGTCGGCTCGATTGTCGGAGCGCTGATGATCGGCCTGATCAACAACGGATTGATTCTGATGGGCCTGGAGTACAGCCAGCAACTCCTCGCGCGCGGCGCCATCATCATCCTGGCGGTTGCGCTCAGCCAGCAGAAACGGCGCTAGGCTAAACGCGATTCCCGCTCAACGGCGAAAACTTAGGGGTGATAATGATCCTTCGACAAGGGAACGTCGCTGGTATAAGTCGCAGTCAATGACAACGGCGTCTTCAGCTGGAGGTCGCGGGAAGAAGCGCCGACCTCGATTTCGTATTTTCCGGCATCTGCCTTCCATTGATGTCCTGGAACGTCAAAGCTGGCCAGGTCGCGAGCCGTGAGGGTGAACTGCACAGTTTTGGTTTCACCGGGATTGAGCGCAACTTTGGCAAAGCCCTTCAACTCGCGCACCGGTTTGTCCATTTTAGGGTTGAGCGCGTGGATATAAAGTTCGGCCACTTCCTCGCCGACCCGCTTCCCGGTGTTGGAGATGTCGGCGCTGACGGTCACACTGCCGTCCGGCGTCAGTTGCGTTTGCGAAAGCTTGAGATTCTTGTAATCAAACGTGGTGTAGGACAAGCCGTAGCCGAACGGAAAGAGCGGCCGGATGCCGGCCTTGTCGAAATGGCGATAGCCGACGTAGATACCTTCGGCATAATTGACCTCGTTGTTTTTGCCGGGAAAATTGGCCGCATCGGGATAATCTTCACGATTTGCCGCCAGTGTGTCGGGAAGTTTGCCGGACGGATTCACGTCACCGAAGAGAATGGCGGCCAGGGCGGCGCCTCCTTCCTGTCCGGGGAACCACGCCTGAATCAACGCAGGCGACTGCTTCAGCCAATTCTTCATGTCCACCGGCGAGCCGGCGTTGAGCACGACGCTGGTGTTTGTGTTGGCGGCCGCCACGGCGCGAATTAATGCGTCTTGATGTTCGGGAAGTTCCAGGGACGGACGGTCGTTGCCTTCACCTTCTGAGCGCCGGGTGGAGACACAGATGATGGCGACATCGGAATTATGCGCCGCTGCCACCGCTTCCGCGAACAGGTTTTGCGAGGGGAGCTGCCAGCCGAATTCAGCCGGGCCGGAGCCCCAGGTCTCAAAACGTTCGACGCGCAGGTCGTAACTTTTTCCCGCTTCCAGGTCAGCTGAACCCGTCACGGCCCTCGCGGAGCCTTCGATCCAACGGTTGATTAAAAGTTTTCCGTCCAGGAAAACCCTGAACCCGCCGTCGCCGTAGAAGGTAAAATGATAAGTGCCGTTGGTCGGAGCGACGAGTTTCCCGGTCCAGCGGACGCTGAAGCGCATGTTGGTAACGCCGGGCGCAGGCGAATCGGACGGTTCTACATCAATCCGTTCCTCCTGACGAACGAGCGCCGGCGCTCCGGCCAGATTCGTGTTCGCGAAATACTCCGCCCGGAATCCGCGCGCGCTCGGGTCATCCGGTTGCCGGATGGCCGAACCGGGCACCGGCTCACCGCCGGTTCTGGCGGCGGCGTAACGAACGGCGATTGCCGTGCCGGCTTGATTTTTGATTCCCTCCAGCAGGTCGATCCGATGGGCCGACCGCACTTCCGGGCTGCCCAGGGCGTTGAATTGCAGCCGCTGCGCCGCTTCGCCGATGACGGCGACGGATTTGATTTTCTGGCGGTCCAGCGGCAGGAGGTTGTGCTCATTTTTCAGCAGCACGATGCCCTTGGTTGCCGCGGTATAAGCGAGTTTTGCGTGTTCGGGCGAATTGACCATTTTCGCGTCCGGATTCATCGGCCGGTCGAGCAATTCCACGCGAATAATGGTGCGCAGGATGCGCCGGACCGAATCATCCACCGCCGCCTGGGTGACGCTGCCGTTGGCCAGGGCGGCTTGAAGGTTGGTCACGGTCATGTATTCGCCGGTGGGCATTTCCAGGTCGTTTCCGGCCTGGACCACTGCCGTCTCGTGGACGGCCCACCAGTCGGACATCACCAGGCCATCAAAGCCCCAGCCTTTTTTCAAAACGTCAATGA
>JBEKFT010000013.1:0-10462 GCA_050013175.1 Verrucomicrobiota bacterium | reverse complement strand
CGCCCGCGCCCGGCGACCGTTTGCAACGGTACGTTGGCGACGCCGTGCGCCTGGCGCTCCGCGACCGCAACGGCAGCACTCCGCCCCGCGGATGGTCCGCGCGGGTGCGTACGAATCTGGGCCGCGCCGAAAGCCTGCGCCGGGAAATCCTCCAGGCCCACACCCAGGGCCTTCCGCTCGCCGGCGATTCCTGGCATGACCTGCCGATGAACCCCGAGGCCGAGGGGTGGTCGCTCGACCTGCCTCTGACCGAGGTCGGCTTCTTCAAGGCCAAAGCCTTCCTGCTCGATCCCCAAGGATGGCAATACTGGCCGGAGGGCCCGGACGTCGGGATTTCGGTCCACCCAGACACGTATCGGACCGCCAACACCATTTATTGCGCGTTCCCGCGGCTGTTCGGCGGCACCAAAACGGCGTCGAACACAAAGAACGGGCTGATCGAAGCCCAGATCCGCCAGATCGAGGAACACGGTTATACTCTCCTGCCTCCTTCCGGAACATTGCGCGATGTCATCCAGCACCTCCCGCACATCATCGACGGCCTCGGCTGCAGGATCCTGCACCTGCTCCCCGTCAACCCGGCGCCGACGACCTACGCGCGATTCGGCCGCTTCGGCAGTCCCTACGCCGCGCTCGACCTGACGGCCATCGATCCCGCGCTCGTGGTTTTCGACAAGCGGACCACCGGCATCGATCAATTCCGCGAACTGACCTACGCCACGCATCTGCGCGGCGGCCGCGTTTTTCTCGACCTCGTCATCAACCACACCGGCTGGAGTTCCGTCCTCCAGGAAAATCATCCCGACTGGTTCTTGCGAAATCCGGACGGCACCTTCGCCAGCCCTGGAGCCTGGGGCGTCACCTGGGAGGATCTGGTCGAACTCAAGCACGACAACGTGGGGTTGTGGGACAATCTCGCGGAGGTGTTTGTGACGTGGTGCCGGCGCGGCGTGGACGGCTTCCGCTGCGATGCCGGATACAAGGTTCCCGTCCGCGCCTGGCAGTACATCATTGCCCGCGTCCGCCAGGAATACCGGGACACCCTGTTTCTGCTCGAAGGACTCGGGGGCGCCTGGGAAACGACGGAAACATTGCTCACCGAGGGAGGCCTGCAATGGGCCTACTCCGAGTTGTTCCAGAACCATTCCGGCCCCCAGGTCGCGGGCTATCTGGACCACAGCTTCAAGCAAAGCGCGCGGGTCGGCCTGCTCGTGCATTACAGCGAAACGCATGACAACGATCGCCTCGCGGCCCGCGGGCGCACCTGGTCGCTGCTCCGCAACCGGCTTTGCGCGCTGGCCAGTGTCAGCGGAGGATTCGGCTTTGCTTGCGGCGTGGAATGGCTCGCCCGCGAAAAGATCGATGTACACGGCTCGGCCGGTCTGGCGTGGGGCAACCCCGATAACCTCGTTCCCGAACTCGCCCAACTCAACAGGCTGCTCGCCGAACATCCTTGTTTCTTTGACGGCGCAACCGTCAGCCGGCTCACTCCCGCCGGGTCCCCGGTCTGCGCGCTGTTGCGCGAATCCGCTGAAGGCAAGGATCGGGTGCTCGTGCTCCTCAACAATGATGACGAAAAACCACACACGCTTCCCCTGACTGAAAAAACCTTCTGCCAGACCGGCCCGCTCACGTTCGACCTGCTCGGCCAATCCCCGCCCGAGATCCGGATTTCCAAAGCCGGTGAGGCCTCCATCTCCATCCCGCCCGGCGGCGCCTATTGCCTTTCACCCCTCGCCCGGCCCGCCGGTTTGAGCGGGGACGCCTATCGGCGCGCCCGAGCCCGGGCGGCCTGGGGCGCCCAGGCGTTGAGCGAAATCATGCCGTTCGCCGACTTCGGACGCTTCGACTGGCGCGCACTGGCGGAAATCGTGGACTGCTCCCCATTCGAGTTCCTGGCGGCGACCCGGCGACTCGAACCGGGCCCGGTTTCGTCCCTGCAGGCTGCCCTGAATAAAGCCGCCGCAACGAGGGCCCTGCCCGAAGTTGTTCGCTGGGACCGGATGGATCGCCGCCGCGTCACTCCGATTCCCCCCGGTCACTGGCTGCTCATCGAGGATAGCGTGCCGTTTCGCGCCTCCTTGACGCCGCGGGCCGAGACGGGCGAAGCGAGCATCCCCCAGCGCGCCCAGTCCGTCGCAGTCCGATCGGGTCACGTTGCTTGTTTCCCGCCGCGCACGAAGGAGGTCGATGCCGATTTGATCCTGGAGCGCTACGACACGACGTCCCCGCACGTGGCCGCCTCCATTCGTTTTCTTGGGCCCGAGCCGGCGTGCTTGCCGCCGCATCTCGCGCCTCGCGACGCCGATCGGGTCCTGCTCACCAACGGCATCGGCGGCATGGCGCGGATCTGCGCGGATCTGGGGCGCGTGCAATCCAAATACGATTGCGTGCTGGGCGCGAACTTGCATCCCACGCTGCCGGTGGACCGCCACATTTTCGCCAAGCGCATCCGGGTCTGGGTCAATGCGGACGGCTTCATTTCGCCCCTCGTCCTGAACAACCTCGCTTCGATCGCCCCCGGACCGCCCGCGGTGTGGCAGTTCGTCGCCAACGCCGGCGACGGCCGCACGGTCGAGATTGAAATGCGCGCGAACATGGTCGCCGGGCGCAACACAACCGTTTTTCAGTTCAGCCGGCCGACGGCCGCCCGGGCCACCGGCAAACAATTGCCGGCCGATGCCGGCGTGCGCCTCACGGTACGCGTGGATATCGAAGACCGGAATTTTCACTGGGAAACGCGACGCAATGAGAGTGCGGAGGCTCATTTCCCGGCGAATACACAAACGCTGGATGACACGGCACAAACCGGCCGGGCGTCACGGGGCTTTTCCTTCACGCCGGCGCTGGACCGGCAACTGCGCGTCTTCACCACCGCGGGCAACTACCATCCCCAGCCGGAGTGGAGCGAAAACCTCCCGCATCCGATCGAACAATCGCGCGGCCAGACCGGCAGCGGCGATGCCTACAGCCCCGGCTGGTTCGACCTGCCGCTGGCCAAAGGCGCCAACGCCACCCTGGTCGTCACCGCGGAAGCCGCCGGGCCGCCGGCCGAGGAGCCGGCCCTCTCCGAGTTCAAATCTCAAATTCCAGATCCTCAGGACCCGTTCGCCGCGCAACTCCGGCGCGCCGCCCGCGCCTTCATCGCGCGCCGCGGCGAAGGAAAAACGATCATCGCCGGGTATCCCTGGTTTCTCGACTGGGGTCGGGACACGCTCATCTGCGCCCGGGGTCTGCTCGCCGCGGGCATGGCCCGCGACGTCAAAGAAATCCTGCTCACGTTCGCGAGGCTCGAAAAGGACGGCACGCTGCCAAACACAATCCATGGCGACGACACCTCGAACCGCGACACATCGGATGCGCCCTTGTGGTTTGGGATCGCCTGCGAGGAGCTCGCCCGGATGTCGCCGGACACCGGAAACCCGGCCCCCGGGGAAGGCGCCGCGAAAAAGGCCCGGCCCCTTTCCGACTTCTACGACACGCCGGCCGATCCCTCCGGCCGCACCATTCGGGATGTGCTCCGGAGCATCGCCACCCATTACGCCGCGGGAACGCCAAACGGAATCCGGATGGATCCGGCGTCCGGTCTGATCTGGAGCCCAAGTCATTTCACGTGGATGGACACAAACCATCCGGCGGGCACGCCGCGCGAGGGCTATCCGGTCGAAATCCAGGCGCTGTGGATCCGGCTGCTGCGCCTCCTGGCCAGGATCTGTGAGCCGAGCCAGGGACCGTATTGGAACGAGCTCGCGGACCGCGCGCTCGCGTCCGTCGAAAAGCTCTTCTGGCTCGAAGAACGAGGCTGGTATGCGGACCTGCTCGGAGCCGGGCGGGGCCAGCCGGCGGCAAACGCCGTGGCTAGTGATGCTCTGCGCAGCAACGGGCTGTTTCTGGCCAGCCTGGGCCTGGCACGCGGCGAACGCGCGAAACGCTCCGTCGAGGCCGCAAGCCACTACCTCGTCGTGCCGGGCGCGGTGCGTTCGCTGGCGCCGCTGCCGGTCTCGATGCCGCTGCCGGTCCAGGGCAACGACGGACGTCTTCTCAACAATCCGGCCGAGCCGTACTGGGGCCGTTACGAAGGAGACGAAGATACGCGGCGCAAGCCGGCCTATCACAACGGCACTGCATGGACCTGGATCCTCCCTGTTTTCTGCGAAGCACTGGCACGGGCCTGGGATTTCGCACCCGAAGCCATCGCGACCGCCCGCGCTTATCTGGGCAGCCTGGATCAACTCATGAAACAGGGCTGCCTTGGACAAATCCCGGAACTGCTCGACGGCGACTCGCCCCATGCGCCGCGAGGTTGTGATGCCCAGGGGTGGAGCGCGACCGAAGCCCTGCGTGTGTGGGAGCTGTTAAACCCGCCGAAGACCGGACCCGGCGGTTCCAGGTAAACGGACGGGGACCGGTTTGCGGGCAGAGTGAAAGACGCCAAACGTCCAAAAACCGGAAAGTGTCAGGGCTGGCTGGTGATCTTGGTCCAGTCCAGATCCTGGGAAGCGGCATAGATCGCAAAGGCTTTCTCGTTCGGGATCAGGACGGCGCGCACCACGCTCGAATCATCCGCCCGTCCCAGGTTCAGAACCGCGTCCGGAATGATGCCGACCTTTTTGTGTGCATAAAGAAGCGCAAAGGTGGCCTGGGCGACGGCATAAAAGGGCAGCTCCTTGTAGGCGCCTTCGGCGAAATCCTCGACGGCGTTGGCGAGGAAATCCAGTTGCTGTCCCAAATGCGGGAACAGCGGCTCATAGATCTGGGTGAACTCGAGCTTCCATTGCGGCAAAGCCCGCAGCACTTTCTCCACGACCGCCGGCGTAATCGCCCCCGCACCCCGGTTTACAAACTCCACGATCTCAGGCATCCCCGGAGTTTATCCGCGGCCCGAAAAGATGCAAAGACAATATGCCCCGCCACTCGCCGGAAGCCTCCAAGTTATCGGGTTCGTGTTGTCGCTGCCCCGGAATGGTTCAAAACGGAGTGTCTGCCGGCGGCGTAGCTTTGCGCAATCACCTCGGAAATGTATTCCTTCGCGCGGGCCACCGCCTCGACCAGTCCGCAGCCCAGGGCGAGATGGGCGGCGATGGCCGCCGAATACGTGCACCCGGTCCCATGAGTCGCCACCCCCCGGATGAACGGCGCCGTCAAAAGCAGTTCCTCCCGCCCATCAAAAAAAATGTCCGCGGCTTCCCTGGCGTGCCTCAAATGGCCCCCTTTGACCAGCGCAGCGCAGCCGAAGCGCCGGCGGATCTCCTTCGCAGCCCATCGCATCCCTTCCAACGACGTCAACTCGCGATCCACCAGGATTTCCGCCTCGTGCAGATTGGGAGTGACGAGCGCAGCCAGGGGAATCAACTCACGCTTCAGGATTTGGATGGCCGAAGGCTTCAGCAAACGCGAACCGCTGGCGGCCACCATCACCGGGTCCACGATCAGCGGCGGACGCCTGCCGCCCTGGAAGAACGCCGCCACCCGGCGGATGATCTCCGTTGAATACAGCATGCCCGTCTTGACGGCGGCGGGGTGAAATTCAACCCAAACCGCCTCGATCTGCCGACGGACGATTTCAGGCCGGCAGGCCTGAATGGCCAATACCTGCTTCGGATTCTGCGCGGTGATGCACGTGATAGCGCTCGTCCCGTGAACGCCGAGCGACGCGAACGTTTTGAGGTCCGCCTGGATGCCGGCGCCGCCGCCGCTGTCCGAACCCGCGATGGTGAGGGCCACCGGAATGTTCTTGGGCCTGCTGACGATCATGAACTCAATTTCGCACCTGCAAGAGCAAACTTCCGATCGCCGCAAATATCAAGAAACAACGAAGCAGCACAAGCCGTTAATAACCTCCTGCGAATTGACGGAGTTTTTGAAATGCTCTTCGGTGAAACACGCAGCAACCATGCCCCGAAAAGAACTTGCGCCGTAACGACCAATCTCTACGATTCATCTGTTCGGCAAAGTCTCATTAAAATCTGAAAGTAAGCTCGGCTTTCGGGCATGTCGCGGGCATGTGCAGAAAGCACAAAGCGAGGTGGTTGGCAACTCGGAGCGGAGATAAAACGGTTTTGCCTCGGCCCCCCTCAGGAGGAAGATTTGCACTTCAACAGGCAAGCCCATTGCCAAGTCCTTTGCGAAACCATCCCGTCCAGATCCAGCTGATTTCACCGGAAGGTTACGGCTCTATTGCGGCGTTTCAAATCCCGGAAGTGCACGCAAGGCAGGCGAACTATGCCAAGTAAAAAGACCCCGGCCATGAGCAAACTCATCGCTTGTCCCCTTGCCAAGACCAACTCACCGGCAATTGACAAGGTGCTGTGTCCTTTAGGATCTGCGATGTTCTCCGAACAGGCATGGGGAGAAATTGCTCGCAGCCTGAAGCTTTCGGGCCGGGAGCTTCAGATCGTGCGCGGGGTTTTCGACGATCACACTGAATTCACCATCGCCGCGAACCTCAGCGTTTCGCCGCACACCATTCATACGTATTGCGAGCGCTTGTATCACAAGCTCGCCGTGACCGACCGGGTGAAACTGGTCCTGCGCGTCACAAATGAATTTATTGCGCTGACATTCGCTCCCGAAAGTGGCCTGCCTCCCATCTGCGCCCACCGGGCCGCCGGACGTTGCCCTCTGCAGCCCAATTGACTTCAAAAAGCAGGGTTCACTCAAAAGCGTTGCTGTCAGCCGAGCAGCCGACTTTTCAAGTTTTCTGAAAGCGCAATGATACTTTTTGAAATGACCTGAAACTGAGCGGCCCGCGTCTCACGGAGGCGGAAACGAGTGATAGCTCTCGTGCCGGAGTTTGAAAAACGCAAATGAGCCCCGAACGGACGGCGAGAATTGGAAAATAAAACAGAAAGGCAACATATGAAAGTATATCAACGAATTGGTTTAATAGCGGCGATGCTGTGCGGGATTGCGGCGCTTGAGGCACGGGCGCAACTGGCAGGGACGGAGGGGGGTCCTGGTTTCTTCACTCTCAACTTTGATGAAAATGCCAATGGGCTGATGAATCTGAACGGAGCCGGGTGGGCCGCTCACCCAGGTGGTATGGCAACAGATCCCCACACGGGTATCCTTCAGCTACTGTATACCGTGAATGCTGCGGGGGTGGTGGCCAACGGCGACGTCCGGATCTATGACAATTCTATCGGCGGACATATAAGCGACGTGCTTCGGTTCACGGACCTAAACGGTAACATGGCAGGCCAAACCGCTGACCGGATGTTTTTTTATTCCGATGATATGGACGGTGATCTGGCCGACACCGGCATCCCTGCTGTTTTGTTCCCAAATGACGGCGGCGGGATTCTGGAGGTTAACGGTGCATTTACCTGGGTTCCCAACGGTGCGGGGTTCAATGTGTATAATGGTATTAGCGATGTTCCTGAACCGGCATCGTTTAGCCTGGTGATGTTGGGCGGATTGGTTGGTCTTCGTCGCCTGCTCCGGCGGAAGCAGGGTTGACTTCGCCTTTTTGATTGGGGGGGTACTTGCTAAAAAAGCCGGGCCGGTCGTCTGGTTCGGCTTTTTAATTCGACCGTTAGACAACGTGCGGAAATACTTTCTCCGTGAACGGGTCGGCCCTGACCCGTTTTCAGGACCCGTTTTGACCGCCTCGCACGGCTTGTTGTTCAACCGCGCCTTGCGGGAACAATTCCAAACCCTGCTTCCCGGCGCTGCGGATCGACTGGGTTCGGGACAGTGGGCGGAAAATGGGGGCTTGTGCCTCGGCGACTTTGGCTTTTGACCGGGTCCGCCGCGGCCTATACTCCCGGCATGGACAAAGAGCAAGTGGCCGAAATCCTGGTCAACATTGGTACATTGCTTGAGTTGAAAGGGGAAAACCCGTTCAAAATCCGCGCCTATCTCAATGCCGCGCGCTCCCTTGAAACCTCCAACGAATCCCTCGGCCGGCTCATTGAAGAAAACCGGCTGGGCGAAATCAAGGGCATCGGCGAAGCGTTGCAGAAGAAAATCACCGAGCTGGTCCAGACCGGCAAACTGGCCTATTACGAGGATCTGAAGGCTTCCGTGCCGCCGGGTTTGTTGGAGATGCTGGACATCCCCGGGCTTGGTCCAAAAAAGATCAAGCTGTTGCACGACGAATTGGGGATCGAAAGCGTCGAACATCTCGAGCGCGCCTGCAACGAAGACAAGGTCGCCGCCCTCCGCGGCTTCGGCCCCAAGACCCAGGCGAATATCCTGAATGGCATCCAACGCCGGCGTCTCTATGCGTCGAAACATCTGCTCGATGACGCGCTGCGGACCGCCGAGCCATTGCTGGACACCCTGCGCCAGCATCCGGACGTGATCCGCTGCAGCGCCGCCGGCAGCCTGCGCCGGCACCGGGAGATCATCGGAGACATCGACCTCCTGGTCTCGGCCAAGCATCCGGACGACATCATCGATTACTTCACGACCCAGCCCGGCGTCCTCAACGTGCTCGCCAAGGGGCAGACCAAAGCCAGCGTGCTCCTCGAGGGCGGGATCCAATCCGATCTGCGCGTCGTCAGCGACCGCGAATTTCCGTTCGCGCTGATGTACTTCACCGGGAGCAAGGAACACAACATCGTCCTGCGCCAGCGCGCCATCGATCGCGGCCTGAGACTGAATGAATACGGCTTGTTCCGCTCGAAAGAGGAAACGCGCGACCCGAAGTTGCTGGTGCCGTGCCGGACCGAGGAGGACATCTTCCGCGAACTCGGGCTGCACGAGATCCCTCCCGAGATGCGCGAGGACATGGGCGAGATCGCGCTGGCGGAGAAAGAGCCGCTGCCGCGGCTGGTGCAATGGAGCGATTTGAAGGGTTCGCTCCACAACCACTCGACCTGGAGCGACGGCCACCAGACGCTCGATCAAATCGCGGCGTCCATGGCCGAACTCGGCCTTTCCTACTGGGCGATCACCGACCACTCGAAATCGTCGTTCCAGGCAAACGGGCTCGACGCCGCCCGCGTGCGGAAACAAATCCAGGAGATTCGGGAGCTCAACCGGCGTCTGGCGGATGAAGGGGTCCGGTTTCGTCTGTTCACCGGCACCGAAGTGGACATTCTGAAGGAAGGCAAACTGGATTTTCCCGACGATCTGCTGGCGGAACTGGATGTGGTCGTGGCCAGCGCCCATCAGCGTCTCGCCGAAAGCGAGGCGGAAACAACGAAGCGGCTCATCCGCGCGGCTGAAAACCCGTGGGTCCACATGCTCGGCCATCTCACGGGCCGGCTCCTGCTCGAACGGGAACCGTACAAGGTGGACCAGCGCGCGGTCATCGACGCCTGCGCCGAAACCGGCACCTGGATTGAACTCAACGCAAGCCCGATGCGGTTCGACATGGACTGGCGCCAGTGGCCTTATGCCCGGAGCAAGGGCGTCCAATGCGTCATCAACTGCGATGCCCACCGTTTCGAGCACGCCGGCTTCCTGCGCCTGGGCGCCGGCATCGCCCGCAAAGGCTGGCTGACGAAAGAGGACGTGATCAACACATTGCCGCTGCTGAAGTTGTTGCAGGAACTTAAGCGGAAGCGCGCGCGCGTCAAATCGTAGCAGCAGACGGGGGGTATTCTGACAAAGCTGGGCGGAGGGCGGACAGGGGTCCTTCGGGGTGGGGACGGCTCGTCTCCATTCTGCGGCCAATGTGAAGTGGCGGTTTCACCCGTTCACCAGGGAATCCGCCGTTTTACAACGGCGGCTACGGTCTGCTGGCGACGAGCGCCACCCCTTTGCCTTCGAGAGCGGGTTTGCTGAGCGGCGCGCCTGTTACAGCGCCCGTTCCAGAATGTGTGCCAGTTCCTCCGGCGTGAGCGTGACCGGATTTGCTTTCATGCTGCTTGCTGTCGCAGCTTTCCCGATGATCTCATTCGTGTGCTCGCGGCGGATGCCATAGGTGCCGAGTCGAGGGATTCTTAAATCGGCAACCAGCCGGCCCACCCACTCGAGACCCTCATCCGCAACCGCAGCGGCATTCCCAGTGAGCAGGCGCGCAATTTCGTCGTATCGGGAAATGGCTTCGCTGCCGGGCTGCCGCTCGCGCAAGGCGCGCAGGTTGGTTTCCATGACGTGCGGCAACAGCGCCGCGCATAGAGCGCCGTGCGGCGCCGGAAACATCCCGCCCATCGGCCCGGCAAGACCGTGGACCGCCCCCAGCCCGGCATTGGCCAGCGCGAGCCCGCCGAAAAGACTTGCGACCGCCATGTCCTGGCGCGCACCCCGATCGCCTCCATTCGAGAAGGCCTTCGGCAACGATCTCACGGCGCGGGTCATGCCCTCGCGGCAAAGCGCATCCGTCACCGGATTCGCGCGCGAACAGACAAACGGCTCGATGAGTTGCGTGAGCGCGTCCAGACCGGTGCTCGCCGTGATCTCCGGCGGCAACTCATACGTCAACTCCGGATCCACCAACGCCACCGCCGGCAGCAGGTAAGGACTGCGCAGGCTGACTTTGAGGCGGTGTGCGGGCGATGTCAGCACGGAA
>JBEKFT010000012.1:0-10686 GCA_050013175.1 Verrucomicrobiota bacterium | reverse complement strand
CAGACGCTGACGGTTACGGCTGGTTCCAGCAACACCGGGCTGATCCCGAACCCGACGGTCAATTACTCGAGCCCGGGCACGAACGGGACGCTGACCTTCAGGCCGGTGGTCAACGTCACTGGTTCCGCCACCATCACCGTCACGGTGAGTGACAGCGCAGCGAGCAACAACACCGTTTCGCGAACATTTACCGTCACGGTGAATTCGCCACCGACGATTACGTCGATCGCCAACCAGACGATCGCCACCAACGCGAGCACCGCGGCGATTCCCTTCATCATAGGCGATGCCGAAACCGCGGCGGCGAGTCTGACGCTGTCGGCTGCCTCCTCGGCGACGACCTTGATTCCCACGAACCGGATCACCTTCGGCGGAAGTGGCAGCAACCGCACCGTGACGCTGACGCCCCTGGCAAACCAGAGCGGCACCGGAAACATCACCATCACCGTCAGCGACGGCATGGCCACCGCCAGCACGACGTTCCAGCTCAGCGTGCTGGGGCCGCCGACGCCTCCGGCCGGCCTCGTTATCACAACCAATGGCAATGGCACGGTCACGCCCAATATGAACTTGCAAAAGTTGACCTTGGGCAGGACGTACACCGTCACTGCGGTTCCGGCGGCGGGCCAGGTCTTCGCCGGATGGACCGGAAGTTATGTTTCGTCGAGTGCCAGGCTGACCTTCCTGATGGCTTCCAACCTGTTTCTACAGGCGAATTTTATACCCAACCCCTATGTTACCACCGCCGGCACCTACAGCGGTCTGTTCTATGAAAATGACCAGGTGAGATTGTACCGTTCCGGATTCTTCCAGATCTCCTCGACCCCCGGTGGCGCTTACTCCGGTTATCTCCAACTCGGTGCGCAACGATATCCTTTCAGCGGCAAACTCGATCTGCAACGTCAGATGGCGAAGTCCATTCTCAGGAGCAAGAACACTCCGTTGGGCTTGAATCTGCAGATCGGAGGCACGAACCAATCCGACCAGGTCGTTGGCGAGGTGACGAACGAGCTGTGGACCGCGACATTGCTGGGAGATCGCGCCACGTTCAATATCAGGACGAACCCGGCTCCGTTCGAAGGCAAGTACACCCTGCTGGTTCCAGGACAGGGCGGCGACGTTTCGGCCCCGGCCGGTAACGGCTTCGGCACCGTCTATGTGGGTCCTGCGGGGACAGCGCACTTTGCCGGAAGGCTTGCGGATGGCACCGTGGTGAGCCAGGGCGCGCAGGTTTCGAAAAACGGCCTCTGGCCGCTCTACGTGCCACTGTATCTCGGCAACGGGTCAATTCTGAGCTGGCTCGCCTTCACAAATCAGGCCGGCAGCGACTTCAAGGGCGCCCTGAGCTGGATCCGGTCGTCGAACCCGAAGGCCCATTATTATCCGGGCGGCTTCACCAACGATTTCAACACCGTCGGTTCAGCCTACCTGCCGCCCGTCCGAACCAACATCCTGAACCTAACCGCCGCGCGATTGAAATTCAGCGGAGGTGATCTGGCAAACAGCTTTACGAATTTCCTGACGCTGGGGCTGGACAGCACCGTGAAACCCGGCAGCAACCACCTCGCGATGACCTTCGTGTTGTCCTCGGGAACCTATTTCGGAACCGTCAAGGATCCTTCCAGCGGGAAAACCTGGCCGTTCAGAGGCGCTGTGCTGCAGAAAATGAACGCCGGATACGGTTACCTGCTCGGCACGAATCAAAGCAGCGCGGTTGTCTTCGAGCCGTGATCGCCGCCGCCATCCCGGTCACTCCAACCCCAGAACCTTTCGTCCTTGTTCCGTGATCATGGAATGGTGCCACGGCGGGTTCCACACAATTTCCACCGTCGCCTCCTCGACGCCGGGCAACCCCAGCAACTTCTGTTGCGCGTCCCCTGCGATGACTCCGCCCATGCCGCAACCGGGGGCCGTCAAGGTCATCCTCACCGACACGGCGCACGTTCCGCCGGGCCGCGGCTGGATCTGCATGTCATAGACCAGCCCCAGATCGACGATGTTGACCGGGATTTCCGGGTCGAAGCAGGTGCGCAACGTCGCCCAGACCTTCTCCGCGTCCACATCGGATTTCCCCGGCGCCGTCCCCGCTCCGGCCTCCGGGGAGATCTCAAGGCCGAGGGCATCCGCGTCCTTCGCCTCAATCCGGAACAACCCCCCCTGCGCGTGAATGGTGTAGGTCCCTCCCAGTGTCTGGGTGATGTCCACAGGCATGCCTGCGGCCAAACGGACTGAAGTGCCGGCCGGGATTTGAACCGCTTCGCAGTCCCGTTTGAGTTCGACGGATGTAACATGATGCATAAACAAATCGCGCCCGGCCAAACGGCTTCGGGGCGGGACAGGATCACTCTAATCGATCCGCCGGGCTCTCGCAAAGCAACTTTGAACTTTGAACTTCGAACGCTGGCCTCTAGGTTTTCCCGCGTGAGCGAAAACCTGCCGAGCGTTTCGGTCATTATCGCGGCCAGACCCGGCCAGACCCGGCTTCAGGCCGTCCCGGCGGCCCAGCGGCTCGATTACCCGCCGGATCGCCTGGAGATCATCGTCGCGCGCGGCAACCATCCTTCCGTCCAGCGCAACGCGGCGATGAAAGCGGCGCGAGGCGATTGGATTTATTTCCTCGATGACGATTCGGTCCCGGAACCTTCCAATCTTCGGCGCGTTCTTGAAATGCTTGGCGAGCCGGCGGTCGGAATGGTCGGCGGCCCGAATCTGTGTCCGCCGGATGCGCCGCCATTGCAGCAGGTGTTCGCGGTGGTCCTGGGAAGCTGGCTGGCGTTCGGACCGAGTCGCGCCCGCTACGTGGCGGTGGGCGGCGTGCGGCCGACCAACGAGAAGGAGTTGATTCTTTGCAACCTCATGGCGCGCCGCGCTGCGCTGCTTGAGCTGGGCGGATTCAACGAGCGCCTGTATCCGAACGAGGAAAACGCCCTGATGGACGAGCTGCGGAAACGCGGCAGCCGATTGATGTATGATCCGCGGTTCGTCGTCTATCGCCACCCCAGGAGCACGCTCAAGGCGTTCGCCCGAATGCTGATGATCTATGGGCGGGGAAGGGCGGAACAATTCCGGCTGCACCCGACTCCGGGTTCGCTCCCGAATTTCGTGCCGCCGCTGTTCTGTTTGTATCTGATCGCGCTGCTCGTGATTGAATCCGCCATGCCCGGCACTCGATCGGCGTGCTGGGGCGCGGCGCCCCTGGGCGTTTACATTTCCGCCATTTTCCTGCAGACGCTCGTGTCGGCCTTCTCGAGCGGCCCTGCGCGCGCCTTGGCGGCGCTGCCGCTACTGGCCGCCACCCACGTCCTTTACGGGCTCGGCTTCTGGCGCGGCCTCGCCACGAGATTGAATCGAGGCGCCGGCCGGCCGGAAATTGAAGTTCGGCTGGAAAAGGTTTCGGGCTCCGATTCTGGAAAAGGCCGTTGACATGAAGAATCCGGTCCTGGCAACGGTCCTCGAGTTTTCAGCCGACCCGGAGCGCGCCCGGCGCTGTTTCGAAGCCCTGGAAGCGACCGTTGCAGGCCCCGTCCTGAAGACCCTGTCTTCCGATCAGGCGAAGATTCTCGCGGCGCTGTTCAGCGGTTCGCAGGCCCTCGGGAACCTGCTGGTTACCCATCCGGACTGGCTGGGTTCGCTCGACGCGGCGCGGCTGCAATTCCCGCGACGGGAACAGGGGTTGCGCAATGAGCTTGCGGCCCTGGTCGATCCGTCGATCGAGGCCGGGGATTTTGCGACGGCCCTGGACCGGTTGCGTGAGTTCAAACAGCGCGAAATGCTGCGGATCGCCGCGCGCGATCTCGCGCGTCTGGGAATGGTTTCGGAGATCACCCGCGAACTTTCCGACGTGGCAGACGTTTGCCTTGGCGGCGTCTGGGAGATCTGCGGGAGGCGATTCGTCGGGCGACTGGGCCGGCCCTGGCATCAGGACACGGAAGGCCGATGGCAGCCGACCGGGTTCTGCATCCTGGGTCTCGGCAAACTGGGCGGGCGGGAACTGAATTACAGTTCGGACGTGGACGTGATGTTTGTCTATAGTGAGGAGGGCCAGGTGTTCCGCGAACCACCCGTCAAAGGCAAAACGCAGCGGCCTGTCATGCCGAATCACCAGTTCTTCAATCGGCTCGCCGAAGCATTCATCGCGGAAGTGTCGCGCATGACGCCGGCCGGCATGCTGTTTCGAATCGACCTCCGGCTGAGGCCCGAAGGCGACGCCGGGCCGCTGACACGGTCGCTCGAAAGTTACGAGAATTACTATGCCCAGTGGGGGCAAACCTGGGAACGGATGATGTTGATCAAAGCCCGCCCTGTTGCCGGAGACGAAGGATTGGCGGGAGAATTCCTTGAAATGATCCAGCCGTTCCGATACCCGCGAAGGATCGACGCAGGGGTGATCCAGGAGATCGGCGCCATGAAAGACCGGATCGAAAATGAAGTGGTGCGGGCTGGCGAAATCGACCGCAACGTCAAACTGGGTCGCGGCGGCATCCGTGAGATTGAATTCCTCGTGCAGTCGCAGCAGTTGCTCCAGGCTGGGCGGCAGCCGTTCCTGCAGTGCTCGCAGACGTTGCCCTGCCTCGAGAAGCTGGCACAGTACAACCTGCTCACCGGCGGGGAAGCGGAGTCGCTCCGCGGCGCCTACTGTTTTCTCCGCGACGTGGAGCACCGTCTCCAGATGGAGGAGAATCTGCAGACCCATACCATCCCGGCCGGCCGGCCGGCCCGGGAGCGCCTGGCCACGCTGATGGGCTGTGAAACCGTTGCGCAGTTCGAAGCGTCGCGGCGGGCGCACACCGGCGAGGTCCGGCGGATCTTCGACCGGCTTTTGAAATCCGAAAAGATCCCGGCGACGGCGGAGTCCTTCCCGCGCGAGTTTGCCGGGGCGGAGGAGCCATGGAAGAAACTCCTGGCGGAGCACTCGTTCCGGGACCCGGACAAGGCCTTTCAAATGCTGCGCGAATTTGTCGAAGGCCCGGGTTACGTCCACGTCTCTCAACACACGACCGGGCTGGCGCATAAACTCCTGCCCAGATTGCTGGCCATGTGCCCGGTGTGGAACGCAGCCGGCGGATTGAAGAATGCCGAATCCCGTTCCTTCGTGTCGCGCGATCCGCGATCCGCGGTTCTTTCCGACCCCGACCGCGTCGTAACAAGGCTGGACAGTTTCATCACGGCCTATGGGACGCGTGCCATGCTGTTCGAGTTGTGGAACAGCAATCCGGCCATCTTCGAGCTGCTGATTCTTCTGTTCGACCGGTCCGAGTTCCTGGCCGAGCTTGCGATTCGCACGCCTGACATGGTGGATGAACTGGTCACGAGCGGCCGCCTGCGCCGGCGCAAGACGGCGGAAGAAACCTTGAACGATCTCCGCCACGGACTCGAGGATGAAGACCAGCATCTCTGGCTGCGCCGGTATCATCACACCGAACTCATGCGCGTCGGCCTGCGCAATATTCTGGGCCTGGCCGACTTCGAGCAGCATCTTCAGGAGCTGTCCAGCCTGGCCGACGCCTGCCTCCAATACGCCCTCGAAGTGGTGCTGCGCAAATCGAAGATCAAACGGCCTCCCTTCGCCATCATCGGCTTCGGGAAACTCGGCGGCGCTGAAATTGACTACGGGTCTGACCTCGACATCGTCTGGGTCGCCGATCCAAAAGCGAAGCGGTTGCAGCACCTCCAGGAGATCGCCCTCGAGGTCATGGACCTGGTCTCCCGCCGGACCGAGGCCGGGCTGGTGTTCCACACGGACGCGCGGCTGCGGCCGGATGGCGAGAAGGGTTTGCTGGTGAACACGCTGGATGCGTTCGAGGAGTATTACCGCCGGCGGGCGCAGTTGTGGGAAATCCAATCCCTCACGCGCACGCGACTGGTCGCGGGCGACGCGCAATGGGGAAGCCGCTTTCAGGAACTGGCCGGCGTGCTGACGGACTTTCGCGCCGGCGCTGTCGCCGCAGACTTTCGCCCGCCTCCAGGCCGGCCACCCGGCGGTGGAAAAGCGCGCAGGCTGAAACCCGGATCCGCAGGTTCGCACCACGGCTTGGCGGCTTACACGCCCGATTGGAAGAGGACGATTCACCGGATGCGAATGCGGATTGAGGGCGAGCGCACACCCGCCGGGAAGGAGGATCTGTCGATCAAGACGGGCAGGGGGGGGCTGATGGACGCGGAGTTCGTCGCCCAGGCGCTGTGCCTGGAGAACGGCTGGAGGGAGGCAAACACCCTGCGTGCGCTGGAACACGGACGCGACGCGGGGGCGTTGCCCGACGCGGACAAACTCATCGTCAATTACCGCGAGCTGCGGCGGGTGGAAGGCATCCTCCGGCGTTGGAGTTATGAAGGCGAAACCGTCCTGCCCGACGAACCGGAGCCTTATTATCGCGTCGCCGTGCGCTGCGGCTTTGCGGCGCCGGAAGCGTTTCGCGAGGCACTGGCGAAGTGGCGGATGGCGATTCGCGAGGTGTACGCGATGGTGTTCGGAACGTAACGCCGCCGCGCCCGCGAAAGCGCGGCTACGGCTTCCTGAACACCACAATCCGGTTGGTGTTTGTCCCCTTGGAGTTGTTGTCCACGCCCCAGCAGTTGGCTGTTTTGGTAAAACGCTGGTCGTTAATGACCACGAGCAGCGGTTCCAATCCGGCAGCGACCCCGCAGGGAAGAACCGTCTCTTCCAATTTGGTCTTCCCGGCATGAACCTCGCCGACTTCAAACGCCACATGGCCGCCGGGTTTCAAAACACGATGCAGTTCGTGAAACACATCGGTCATGGCTTGGCCCCAGGCTTCGAGTTTGCCCGGGACGGTGAGCTTGACCCACTTTGGATCGATGCCCAGAAACCAGCAGCGGAGCCAGTTGTCGTCCGCGTATTGCACGACATCGAGGAATGGCGGCGAGGTGACTGCGAGCGCGACGGAGGCGTCCGAAATTCTCCGGGTTGCATCGGCAGGGCGCACCAGGAGCAGGGTGTCGTCGCAGACGCGCGCGAGAGCCCCGAGGGACTCCGAAGTGCAGTCCTTCAGCAATTGCCTGGATTTTTTCAGAACGATTGCGGCAATGTCGCGCTGCGGCGGTGTTTGGCCGCGGCGTTCGTTGATTTTACGCTGGGATTTGACGGAGACGGCTTGGTTGGGGGGGAGTGTATAGACCGAGAAGAATCCGGGAGAATGTCCGGTCAGCCGGTTCAGCGCCACCATTTCGATCCACTCGTCCACCGCATCCAACTTTCTTGCGGCGCGCCGCCGGCTGAAATATTTCTTCAGTGAAGCGATGCCAAGCAGAGTCTGCGGATGATAGAACGCAAGCAACTCGGGCGGGCTCTCATCGGCGTCATCGTAGCGGATCTCATGGAGGCGTTCCGCGATGGCGCCGAGCGCCGGCGGGCGCAGTCGCGGGCGCGTCATCACGATGCTGAGCGGGTTGAGGTCGTTCCCGAACGGCACGCGGCCCAGCAGGGCCGCCTCGATCGGGGTTGTGCCGCGCCCCATGAACGGGTCGTAAACCACATCGCCCGGGCCCGTCAGCCGTTCGATGAAGAAGCGGGGCAATTGGGGTTTGAAACAGGCCCGATAGGAAACCTCGTGGAGCGAATGGGCCTGGCGCTGCCTGGCGGTCCAGAATTCGTTGACAAACGTGGGCACGTCGCGGGTCTTGCCGGAGGCATCGGCGAACGGGGTTGCCAGCACACGCGTGGGCTGCCCGAATTCACAAAAGCCATTCAACTCTTCCGCCAAAGGCTTCCGGCCAGAAGCGACTTTTGGAGCGTCCCAGGTCAGCGGCAGTTCCAAGGTGGCATTAACCCGGGATGGGGCTGGCTTTCGGGCAGTAGGTTGCAGTTGCATTCGTTTGAGAAGACAATCTGCCGGCGCATTGCGCAAGAGAAACCTTGCGGCTCCGGTTGGCCATTCGATTCAATGGGGCATGGCGGCTGTGTCGCCGATGAACTTGAGAAAGGTCAGGTAAATCCCGTTTCCACTCGCGCCGTCTCCCGCCCATCCCGCCACCAGATTGCCGTTTCCGAGGACTGCCGTGTGCGGACAGGCTTCCCATCCCAGAGTGCGGCTGCCATTGGCATACTGGTTGATCCTGAATTCGTGGCCGATCGGATCCCCATTCCGATCCAGGAGCCGGCCAGAAATCCTGCCGGGCGGAGAATCCCAGGAAACAAGCGCTTCATCATTGGTGCCGATGCTCAGGCTGTTGTTCCACCGGTTGGCTGGCGCTTGTTCGTTTACCTGCCTTTCGCTTGCTTCGGCGGCCATGTTGGAATCAAAGCGTCTGACAAACATCGCGTTTGTGAGCGAGTCCGAATAACCGCTCCAGGCGACGGTCAGTTCATTTTTCGAATTGTAACGGGCGCTGACAGTTTTTGTGGGCGCGGAGAAGGAATTGGCTGGAAACTCGAGGCCGAACGGGGAGAATTCGTTGGAGCGGTAGGCGCGCACCATTGCGTTGCGCGTGTGACTCAGCCACGCGAACGCAAAGCGTCCGTCGGTCCCATACGCTGCCGAGGCGGTGGCATAACCATTTGTGAACGCGCCGACCTGGAATGAAGCTCCGCAAGGGACTCCTGCAGAGTTGAACCGGCGGGCAAAAATCGGCATATCGGTCACTACTTTCGGCCCGACTGCATACGTGCCCACCGCGATGAACTCGCCGTTGGTGTAGGACGCTGCGCAGGTCCAGTCGGGCAGATCCAGCTTGAACTCGTGCCCGACCGGAGCTCGTGAAGAATCGAAACGCTGCGCCATCGAGATACATTCCGATGCGACGGGTTTGGATTGATCATCCGTGCCCCAGGCTACAATCCAGCCTCCGTTGGGCAATGGCGTGGAGGAAGGTCCCCATTGCCAGCCGTCCGGCTCGCCTGGATTGAGGAGGAAGGTCGATCCCATCGGCGCGCCCTCGGAGTCATAGATTTGGCCGTAGCAATGCCAGTGCAACCCCTGGTGCCAGGCAACGAGAAAGTTCCCGCTGGGCAGCAGGGTCAGATTCGCTTGCGAATTCATGTCGATGAAACTGGTGCTCACCAGGAATTCGCTTCTCCGGTAGGCTCGGGTTCCAATGGCAACAATATCTTCGCGGCTTTGCGCCGTCGGCGACACGACGAGTGCCATTGACTTGAGTTCCCCGGGTGTCAGGGCGCGATGGTAAACGCGGATGTCATCCAGAAGCCCATCGAAACTGAAATCGCCCCATGCGTTGCCAATCGTCAAGGGCACGTTGGCGATCGCCACTGTCCCCGCCCATGCTTCCGACGAGACCTTCGAGCCGTTGATGTAGAAACAATAATTGCTGCCGCCCCGTGTGATCGCCAAGTGGTACCATTGGCCGATGGCGGGCGCGAACTTCGCCGAGCCCAGCCACGTTGGTTTTGTGCCTCCATCCGTGTGCCATTGAAGCAAACCGTCGTGGAGACAAAAGATCCATTTGCTGGAATTGCGGATGCCACAATCGCAGGCCAGGAAGGCTTGAGCACCGGAGTTCCGGGAAAACTTCGCCCACAACGCGATGCTGAAATCGTTTGTGCCGAACGCCCACGCGGGGCTGTTCGGGACTGAAACGCAAGCCGTGGTGCCGTTGAAGGAAAACGCCTGCCCGATTCTGCCGGCGGCGAAGCCGGCCCCCTCCAGCAGGGTGCCGTTGTTTGTGCCGGCCGAATCCAATGCGTTTCCGTCCGCTTTCCACCAGGCGACCAATCCGGAAACGGCGCCGGGATCCTGGGTGAACAGGCGGCGGATGCGAGGCGCTTGTTGCACGGCCACGAACAGGCAAAACACCAGCACGCCGGCAAGCGCGATCATGACAAGATTACGCGTCCGCTTCAGCCTGGAGCGCCCATGACGCAGCGGCTGGCCGGAATTCAAGGCCGCCAGATCCGCGCGCATTTCCGCCGCGCTCCGGTAACGCCGCTTGCGATCCTCGTCGCATGCCCTGAGAAATATGTCGTTGAGCTGGACCAGCGTCTTCCGCTCGGGATCGTCCCTCAGATCGCTGGGCAATTCAGGGAAATCGAGCCGGTCCCGCCCCGTGGCAATTTCGTAGAGCACCTTGCCGAGGCCGTAAAGATCGGCTTGAAGCGTGCCGGGCCCTTCGAGGGGAATGTAGCCTTCCGTGCCCACGAAGGATTTCGTCGCGTCCAGAAAGGTGACCAATCCCATGTCCGCAAGTTTGGGTATGCCGCCGACAAACACGACATTTGAAGGTTTGATGTCGCGATGAACCAGCCCATTGCCGTGCAAGTGCTCCAAAGCCGTCGTCAACTGCAGGCCGATCTCCAGACACTCCGACAAAGGCAACCGTCCCCGTTTGTAAAGTTCGCTCCGCAGAGTCCTGGGCGCATACGTTTCCGGATTGATTTGCGCCCCGGCATTTCGATCGTCGGCAAGCTCCATCACGTAGTAGAAGAATCTCTCCGTGTCGTTTCTGCCCACGTGCAGGATGTCCACCTGCGTCGCGCTGGTGCGGGAAATGGGCTCGAACTTCTTGATGCCCGCAAATTCGCGTTCATACGGGCGATCGTGATCGAAGGAATTGCGATAGATGATTTTGACGGCCCGGTATGCGCCCGTGATGCTTCTGGCCAGCCAGACCTCGCCAGAGCTGCCGCGCCCGATGATGCACAGGAGTTCGTGATCGGGAATCCGGGGTGCTCGGCTGGTCGTCATGAGCGGTCGCCGACTGATGGGTAAAGCGGTT